>NZ_JBEUTW010000496.1:0-1306 GCF_040492675.1 Bacillus sp. AP50 | reverse complement strand
TTACCGCGTTTGTTTTAATGGAACCAAGAGATTGCAACAAATATAAAAAATTTGCAATGGAACATCCAGATGTAGTCGAATGCCATCGTATTGCCGGTTTATACAGTTATCTAACAAAGGTAGTGACAGAATCAGTACATACACTTGAAGACTATATTAATTTGTGCTTAGAGTATGGAAAGCCTACAACCTTAATAGTGCTTTCTTCTCCAGTAGAACATAAATCACTTTTTACAGAGAGTGAAAAATCTTGATTACATATGAGAGATTATTCTAAAAAGATAAATATTGTGAAATGATAAAATTTAAAATTATATATTTGGTATAGTGTTAGACTAGGGCTTCGGCACTAGCTTTTCTTTCGCTTGAATATATTACTAAGTCATATATAATATGCTTATATACTTGAAAGTGAGGGAGAGAATGGCATATAGCAAGGCGCAAAATGAAGCCACAAAAAACTATAAAAAACGTAATCCAGAACAAACGAAATATCTCAATTATAAAACTATGGCTAGAAGTTTCATCAAGAATTTAGCCACACAAGAAGATTTGGATATGCTAAAAGAATTAATGGCAGAAAAAGAGGAGAATGACCGTGCTAGAAAATAAATTAGGTATCAAAAATCAGTTGGAATTGAATCGAGTGGAAGAACGACTATCAAAAATGAAAGCCAAAGATTTATATGATTCAGGAGAAATAAACCACATAGAAGTTGGCACATTTAAGGGTCTTTCTGACATTCATAATTATCTATTTGAAGATATTTATTTCTTTGCTGGGAAGATTCGAAAGGTTAACATAGCGAAGGGGAACTTTCGATTTGCTCCTGTTATGTATCTAAGCCATTCACTAGAACATATAAATACTATGCCACAAACAACCTTTGATGAAATCGTTGAAAAGTATGTTGAAATGAACATTGCTCATCCTTTTAGAGAAGGAAACGGTAGAGCGACTAGAATATGGTTAGATTTAATCTTTAAGAATGAAATTCAACAGGTGGTTGACTGGAATAGGATTGATAAAGAAGATTATTTACTGGCAATGGAACGCAGCCCGATTAAAGATATTGAAATTAAGCATTTACTCAAAAATGCACTAGTAGATAAAATTAATAGTCGTGAAGTATTCATGAAAGGCATTGATATTAGTTATTATTATGAGGGATATACTGAATATGATATAGAGGATTTATAAATAAAAAAGGGCTGAAATTGCCCTTTTTTATTTGCGTTTTGAAGAGAATTTTTCATATAAAAACAGTATAAAATGGATTCTACCATGGATCCCTATTGTTATTTT
>NZ_JBEUTW010000495.1:0-5194 GCF_040492675.1 Bacillus sp. AP50 | reverse complement strand
GTTTAATTGGATGCTTTTTTATGTATTTTTATCAGTTCATTAACTTTATAACTATATATAATAAACTTAAGATTACTATTTATTATCATACTTACGCTTTCCGCAGCATTCTAGAGAAGAATGTAACGATTAAAATAAAGACGATTGCACCTAATAACGCTGGAAGAACAAAAATGCCTCCCCATTCAGGACCCCAATGACCAAATAACGCACTACCTACCCAAGATCCGATTAATCCGGCAATCACGTTACCAACTATACCTAACGGAAAGTCTTTTCCTGTAATCATTCCAGCTAACGCACCAATAAGTCCACCTACAATACACGTAATAATAAGTCCCACAATTAAACCTCCTATATTCGTTTTATATTGAATTCATCAAGCTTTAGTATGTAACTAAAGCTTGATGAACATATATTATTCTTTATTATCCAATTCATCACTTATCTTTTGTTTCACTTTTCCGACTTTTTCTTTTATCGTTCCCTTCGTTTTTTCCCACTTACCTTCATTTTTCAACTCTCTATCTTCTGTAACTTCACCAATTCCTTCTTTTACTTGTCCTTTTTTCTTTTCAACTTTACCTTTAACTTGTTCTTTTAGTCCGTTCTCACTCATATTTACAATCTCCTTTTCGGAATAGATTTATAGATTTAAAGGATACAAATTTAAATAGAATACATGCATCTTCTTTCTTGTAACCATTCACCGACTCTTTCTAAATCCTTAACGAATAACAAGATTTTCCCTTCATCCAGTTTTTCTTCATAAAAGTTCGCTTCTTCCTCATTAAGCCCTAACTCTTGCATTTTATTTCTTAACTGATCTCCTGTTTTTTGAAAGACGTTAATAATGCTTGTCCCAAGTCCCTCCTCTTTTATCCCAATTGTATTCACGTCTGCATTGTCCGCAATTCTATCTGTCCTATCTTTCTCATGCGTTAATACGTAAATATCTTTTTGGTCTATTCCTTTTTTCACGAGATCATTCGCCGCATTCATGACCTCTTTCTCCGTAATAAATTCATATACAAAAGGTTTACTATACTTCGTTTCCATCTTTAACTTCCTCCTTTAAAATGAATTATTTGTTATATTATATGTAGTACACCCATTTTCGAAATGTTAAACATAAAATATGAAAAAAGTTATGTGAATTTTGATTTTAATAGAGAATGAACATCATCATTTACCACTTTAAAACATCTTCTCCTTACAATAACTACCTAAATTAACAGAAAATTGTTATAATTAAACTTAAGGAGGGATACTATGAAAAAAATCATATCTATATGCGCACTAACCGCTCTATCTTTCACTTTAATAGGTTGTACAAGCACCTCGGCTACAGATAAAGCTTCGCAGGCTAAGCAAGAACATACACAAAATACCTTTCAATTAAATTCCGCTAATATTACAGACATTGAAATACTGAAAACAACAAATCATACTACTTCCAAATCTCAAACAGACAACGAAAAAATGATACAATCTATCGTTTCAGCAGTTCAAAAAGGCACTCCTAAACAAATCACACTAGATCAAAAAAAGAGAGAATCTGCACATTCTACTATTACTGTTACATATAAAGATGACTCAAAAGAAGAATTTCTTGTGTGGGCTGATAATAAGGAGCAAATTACGATTGCTAAAGATGAGAAGAAAGATAAGGTAGAAGGTGTGATAGTGAATATTAAAGATGCTAAAATAATGAAGGATTTCTTTTAAAATTCTAATTAACGTTAAAAAAAAGTAGGATTACATCCTACTCTTTTTTAATCATGCTCAATAAATAGACCTTTATAAAATCTATTTAAGGTCTAATTTTGCTAAATCATGTTGTAAAACATTGTTTCCTTCTTGTGGGTTAAATATGATTGCACTAAGACCAAAAACATTCGTAACAACATCTCTATCTTTCGGACGAATGATTCTTACTTCATAAGCAAAAAGTGCTGGAGGAAGAGCTGCTGAACGAAAAGTAACATATCGATTAGGTGGCAATGTTTGTGTTGAAGGGTCTATTAATGGTAACAATACCGGAGAACCAGATGACCAATCAAACATTTCAACTGTTACTCTACGAGTATCATCTGGATCAACATTCATAGCTTCAACAGTAAGAAATAACGTAGCGGAATGTCTACGTAATACACCCGTTGACAAAGTTTCATTGTGATGTTTATGACATCTTCCAGGAGGATGACCATAGCCATAGCTCATATCAATTCCCCCCTTTCATTTACAATTAAGGACAAGTATTCCTTATAATATATAATGCTAGTATTATTTTAATGAAAGGTATAAAAGCGGATTTCTATCTATATTATTAGATATTTTATTTTTCATTTATTCGCTCTTAAAGAATAAAATGAAACTTTAATCAGCCCCCACCAATCCGGGTCTTACTATCCGAAAAATAGCGGCATAAATCTATTTTAAAAAGGACCTGCTCCATTTATTCGTAAAAAGCATAAAGTAAATGGAATCCGTTAAAACACATGAGTGAACCTTTGTTTTTCTCCTCCTATTTAAAGGAGGAACTGTTATGGGCTTTGGTGGTAGTTGTGGCGGCTGTGGCTTCGCTGGAGGATTTGCTTTATTAGTTGTATTGTTTATTTTATTAATCATCGTTGGAGCTGCTTGCTTCTGCTAAAAACTATCGAAAGGACACTCACGTGAGTGTCCTTTCTTCATGAAAAAAGCCCTACGTAATGTGCAGAGGTTCAAGTGTAACGAATACTTTAAAAATGTAGTATTACATTCCCCCCTCCAAAATGAACTTCGATGCTATAAATTTCGTTTAAGTGCAATCTTAATATTTTAGTTTAATAGCAATATGGTGAAACTTTATTCCAAACAATATTGCTATTGCACCAAAGTAAAACAAACTGGACAACCTAGATTTCAAAAGGAAGACACCTTAAAGGTTGTCTTTTCTTCATAAGTAAAAAAAAGCCCGCCTATTTCCGTAGGCGGGCTTTATCTTTATTACACAATATGAAAGTATACTCTCTTTTTCTTTGAAATTTTATGTAATTATACATATTCATGAAAATAGAAGAAGTGAAATTGTACGTTTAGATACAGTTTGGCAACAAACTAACTGTTTTCTTGTGCATTAATAGACAACTACTGCAAGAGTTATAGTTTTTATGTTTTCATTTCCTTTTTGCATTTCTCTTTTAATTAGACGAATGCTTTTTTTAGTACATAATAAAAAATATCCAGAAAAACTGTCACAAAATCCGTTTTTCTGGTTTCTCTATAATACAGGTATCAAATTGAAAGTGAGGTTTAAACGAACATGTTAACCATAGAAAATGAAGAAAGTCATGCTTCTGATATGACCTTTGAAGATTTATTTAAGCAGTACTATGCTTACGCTGTGAAACAAATCATCTGGATTGTTAAAGATCAATCTATCGCTGAAGAGTTAGCACAAGAAGTATTTTTACAATTATATCGTAGTGATTGGAAAGGGATTGAAAACATACCTGGATGGTTGATTAAATCTTCTACTTATGTAGCCTATAACCATTTTCGATCTGAAAAAAGGCAGCAAGCGAAGATTGATAAAGAAATACAATACCATGAAGTACAAAATGTTTCATCATTAGACGATGATTGGATAAGAAAAGAAGAAATTACAAAGGTCCAAACGATACTAAATAAAATGAATGATCGAGAACGAACCCTTTTACTAATGAAATTCTCTGGTTTTCAATATAAAGAAATTGCAGAAGTACTTCAAATTGAAATATCTTCTATTGGAACATTATTGGTCCGAGCCAAAATGAAATTTCGCAAGATTTATAAACAAATGGAGGAGGCATAACAAATGAAATGTTATGATATCGGGTTTATTCAAACATATATTGATGGAGAACTTTCTCATGATATAAGAAAGGAATTCACAAAACACCTAGATACATGTGAAGCATGCCAAGATTTATTAATAGAAATTAGTAAATTAAATCAATGGGAAAACGTAATGTTAGATGAAGAATCTGCAAATTCACCACAAGAAATCAAAATTGATATAGAACAAGCATGGAAAACATTTGAAAGTCGTTCCAAGTTAGACAATGTTTCTAATATAAATCACAAAAAACAACAAAAGAAGGGACTCTTTACAAACATGAGTAAAAAATCAAAACGTTTTATTTATACAGCAGTAGCTGCAGCAGCACTTTTCACAACAGCAATGATTCCACAAGTACAAGTGGCGGCTACAAATGTTGCTTCCTATTTTTCTAATGCAATTACAAATGATAAAGTTGTAAATGAAGGAATAAAAGATGAAAATGGTATCACACAAGATATGATGAAGAATGGTAAATATATTCCTATTGATGAAAAAATTACAGATCAAGGTATTACTGTACATCTCAAAGAAGTATTTATCGCAGATTCACGTATATCAGTTCATTATAGAATGGAAAAAGCGGACGGAAGTTTAGTACCATTTGAATTTGATACATCAGGATTAAATCTTGAGAGTGATGGTAAAATTGATGGGCAACAAGAGGAAAACCCTGAGATTAAAAATGACGGGAGACTATCATTTATCCATGATTCAGATGATTATCTTCCTTTTGAACTTATGGCAGCAGGTAAAAAGTTAGATAAAATAGGCATTCGTGATAATGATAGACCTGAAGGTGTTGCTACATTTGTTATAACTACTGAAGAAAAAGACGTTTTTAAACAGCCTCTTACTTTAGACGTAAATATAACTAGAATTGGAAAAGTAATTGGTTCTTGGAAAGCTCAAATTCCAATTGATACTTCACATTTGAAAAATAATACGAATTAACATGAAAAAAAGAATAGAACAATATGTATCTAATTCTCAGTTTATATGTTTCCTTGTTTTCGTTACATTTATTTCGTATATAGTTTTTACTCTATATTTTATTTATGATTTAAGTTTATAACCTTAAATCAATCATTTAAGACCATTATAAGAAAAAGCCCTCTAAAAAAGTGGGGGAATAAATAACCGGTTTCTTAACGTATAAGGAATCGGTTATTTTGTATTTAAAATGCGTCTAGACATACAATTTTCTTTTTTGATATAGTGACCTCCAATACATCATTGTCCTTCTCTAATCTCATATCTATTTTAAGAAGAGTCATTTACAAATTCAAAAAACCCTCAAAGCAGCTACTTTAAGGGGATTTCTCCTAT
>NZ_JBEUTW010000494.1:0-5028 GCF_040492675.1 Bacillus sp. AP50 | reverse complement strand
CTCCCTTATGTAGCCTATTTCATCTTATATTTAATTATTTTTTTTGTAAATGTGGAACAACTTTATTGTTTAGGTTGTCTATTAAGTATTAAAGCATGAAGAAAGGAATAATTAGCATGAAAATTTACTAGCAAGTCTATATGTAAGTTTAATAAGAGTCATTATACAGTTTAGCACTTCTAATGCAAGCGGCAAAAAAATAGAGAGAAAACAAGAAGGGAGAGTTATTAATGCCGTAGCTAAACGAAAAAGAATGGATGCTTACAAGGATTAAGCAAAAAATTGAGGCGATATTTATAACCGATTAGCGGTATCTAATATATAAGAAATGCTTTTAGTATTTGTAGCAATTTCTGAAAGGATTAAATGGAGGATTTATGAAAGAACAAAAAGGCAAGAAGCAGAAGACATATATATCTATTCGATTAAATATAATGTTCCTTTGCATATTTGTACTATTCTCAGCTATTATTATGCAGCTAGGAAAGGTACAAATCGTTGAGGGAGAGGCTTATAAGAACCAAGTGGAAAGTAGTCAAAATGCAATAACTAGTATTCCAGTTCCACGTGGACAAATTTTAGATCGAGAAGGGAAAACAGTTGTTAATAATAAATCTCTTCGCACAATTACGTATACAAGGGTGAAGGGAATTACGAGTGAAGATATTTTAAAAACAGCAAAAGACTTGGCGAAAGTACTTGAAATGCCTGAACAAGATATAAATAAATTAACAGATATCGATAAAAAAGATTTTTGGATGCAGTTGAATTTGAAACGTGCGGAGACAAAGATTACTAAGAAAGATATAGAAAAGTTTAAAGAAAAGGGTATAGAGGGAAAAGAGTTAGATAAAAAAATAGAAGACTTAAGACGAGGTCGTGTTACAGAGGTAGAATTAGCAGAATTAACAACACAAGATTTAAAGGTGTTAGCTATTAAAAGTAAAATGAGTTCAGGTTATCAACTAACACCACAAATCATTAAAAAAGATGTAACAGATGAAGAGTATGCGCGGATAAGTGAAAACCTTGCGAATTTTCCAGGAGTAGATGCAACTGTTGATTGGGAACGTAATTATGTAAATGGTAATTTATTTCGTTCTGTATTAGGAAATATTACGAGTAGTGAAGAAGGATTACCGAAAGAAAATTTAGATTCTTATTTAGTACGTGGATATAACCGTAATGATCGTGTTGGAAAAAGTTATATTGAACAACGATATGAAGATGTATTACACGGCACAAAAGAAGAAGTGAAAAATATTACTGATAAATCAGGAAACATTGTTAGCACAGAAATAATCTCTAAAGGAAAAAGTGGTAATAGTTTAACATTAACGATTGATATGGAATTACAAAAGAAAGTGGAAGAAAGTATAGAGAAAAACTTGAGAGCTTTTAAGAGTTCAGAGCCACTGCTCGATCGAGCTTTTGTTGTCATGACGAATCCAAATAACGGACAAATTTTATCAATGGCAGGCAAAAAGATTGTAGAAAAAGAAGGAAGAATAGAGGTTGAGGATTTGGCATTAGGTAACATGACAACTTCGTATGAGCTAGGGTCAGCTGTAAAAGGTGCTACTTTATTAACTGGATATGAGACAGGGGCAATACATCCAGGAGATCAATTTTATGACGCGCCGATGAAATTTAAAGGTACACAAGCTAAGAAATCGTGGAATGTATCCGGATTTGGTAATATTAATGATTTACGGGCTTTACAAGTATCTTCGAATGTATACATGTTCCAAACAGCTTTAAAAATTGCGGGAGTCAATTACGTACCAAATGGCTCATTGGATATTAAACAAGGAGCATTTGATACGATGCGCTATTATTTCAAGCAATTTGGTTTAGGTGTCCCAACAGGTATTGATTTACCGAATGAAATAATTGGACAAACGAGAAAAGTAGATAGTCAACCTGGGTTTTTACTAGATTTTTCTATCGGTCAGTATGATACGTATACGCCGTTGCAATTAGCGCAATATATTTCAACGATTGCGAATGGTGGTTATAGAATGCAACCTCAAATTGTACAAGAAATACGAGAACAATCAATAAAAGAAGAGGTTGGCAAAGTTATACGTTCCATAGAGCCTGTCGTATTAAATCGAATTGATATGAAGAAAGAACATATTGATCGGATAAAAGAAGGGTTTAGATGGGTATTCCAAGAAGGTGATGGAACTGGCGTGAAATATTTCAAAAACGCGCCATATAAACCAGCAGGAAAGACAGGAACAGCCCAAACTGTATATGGTGGAGATGACCCGATTGGTAGAAATGCAAAAGGAGAACGTATGGAATGCTACAACTTAACGTTAGTTGGATATGCTCCATATGATAATCCAGAAGTAGCATTTTCCGTAGTAGTTCCATGGCTTCATGATGATAAAAATGGAATTAATTCTATAATTGGAAAGGAAGTATTAGATGTATACTTTGATTTAAAACAGCAACGTATACATGGTGAAGCTACTAGTACAGGTAGTTCTAAGCAAAATTAGAGTACTTTTCTCAGGGAAGAGACCCTGTTCATATAAAGCCATTTATAAGTAAAAAAATGAAATATGAAATAAGAGATAGAGGCGTCGTAGCTACTATCTCTTATTTTGTTAATAACTCTCATACTAGCTATAAATTTTTTTCAGTTTATGGAACAAATTTGGTTCGGTGATTGTCTATTATGTGTACGTATAAAAAGGTGCTAAAAATTTGGAAGGAATGATGATTTTGAAAAATAAGAGGATGCTAAAAATAGGAATATGCGTTGGTATATTAGGTTTAAGTCTTACAAGCCTAGAAGCTTTTACAGGAGGGGCACTGCAAGTTGAAGCGAAAGAAAAGACTGGTCAAGTGAAACATAAAAATCAGGCAACGCATAAAGAGTTCTCTCAACTTGAGAAAAAATTTGATGCTCGATTAGGTGTATATGCGATTGATACTGGTACAAATCAAACAATCTCTTATCGACCTAACGAAAGATTTGCCTTCGCATCAACCTACAAGGCTTTAGCCGCGGGAGTATTACTACAGCAAAACTCAATTGATTCATTAAATGAAGTAATTACATATACGAAAGAAGACTTAGTGGATTATTCACCTGTTACAGAGAAACATGTAGATACTGGAATGAAACTAGGAGAAATTGCTGAGGCAGCTGTTCGTTCAAGCGATAATACTGCAGGGAACATTTTATTTAATAAAATAGGAGGACCGAAAGGATATGAAAAAGCGCTTAGGCATATGGGGGATCGGATTACTATGTCTGATCGCTTTGAAACAGAATTAAACGAAGCTATTCCAGGAGACATTCGTGACACTAGTACAGCGAAAGCTATTGCTACGAATCTTAAAGCTTTTACGGTCGGAAATGCACTTCCAGCTGAAAAACGTAAAATTCTTACAGAGTGGATGAAAGGAAATGCTACAGGGGACAAACTTATTCGTGCAGGCGTACCAACTGAATGGGTAGTTGGAGATAAATCAGGTGCTGGTAGTTACGGGACAAGAAATGATATTGCTATCGTTTGGCCTCCAAATAGAGCACCAATTATCATCGCAATTTTATCTAGTAAAGATGAGAAAGAGGCAACCTATGATAATCAACTCATTGCAGAGGCAACTAAAGTTATAGTTAAGGCTCTTAAATAGTATTTTAGTTTTCGCATTTTTAACATGAAAGTATTAAAAGTATAAAGTTAGAAAACGACTCTTTTCTTGTGATAAGAGTCGTTTTTGTATTCTTATTATTAAAAAGGTAAAAGTAAAAATATAACGAATATATATGACATATCTCATACGAAATTTCATGTACTGTATTATTATATTGATTTAAATAAATTTCAAGAAAGTATAATATAATTCAGTTAGCATATAGAAGTGTTTGATGAGAATGTAAAGGAGAAAATATGAAAAAGAAAATTAATAGAATTGTAATGATTATTTGTATATTAGTAGGTTTTACAATCTTTTTATATTTACAGAACAATTTAATAAGTATAACTGAGGTTAAAATAACCTCTAGTAAAATACCATCCTCTTTTAAAGGGTATAAAATTCTACAAATTTCAGACTTACACAATAAAAAATTTGGCGATAATCAAGATGTGTTAATTCAAAAAATAAAAAGTATAGACCCAGATATTATTGCGATTACGGGTGATTTAATTGACAGTAAATCATACGATGCAGAAGTGAGTATGCAATTAATACAAAAAATGGTAAATAAGTATCCTGTATATTTTGTGACAGGAAACCATGAACAATGGTCTGGAAAGTATAACAGTTTAGAAAAAGAGTTGAAGAAATATGGTGTCAATGTTTTAAGGAATGAACATGTAGGCATTCGAAAGGGTGAGCAAGAAATAAACTTGCTAGGTATTGATGATCCAGAGTTTGTTACTGGAAACCGTGATGAAGGAAATATTATAATAGATGAAATTAAAAAAGCAAAAATTGAAATGCAGCCAGATAGATATAATGTATTATTATCCCATAGGCCTGAATTTATAAAGGAATATACGAATGAGAGGTTGGATTTGGTTTTATCGGGACATGCTCATGGAGGGCAAGTTAGATTGCCATTTATCGGTGGATTAGTTGCTCCAAATCAAGGTGTTTTACCTAAATATACAGCAGGTTTATATGTAGAACAAAATACATCAATGGTAGTGAGTAGAGGATTAGGAAATAGTATCATTCCGCAAAGAATTTTGAATAGGCCAGAGATTGTAGTCGTGCAGTTAAATTAAGCTGTACGATTTTTTTATACAAAAGTGAGTAAAGAGATTTTATGTATTTTGCAGGAGTTAACATTACAATTTTGTTAAAAATTTTCTACGTTACATAAAGTAACAAAATTTGACCCTGATTGTTTGTTATAGTGTAAATAATCAAAAAACTTAAAATTTGTCGAGTGAAAATTGTGATAAGTAATTCATGTAAAAAACTTAAAGGGGTGTACACATGCATAAAGAATATGAAATTGAAGAATACACAGCGATTGAGGAACAAATACATTAT
>NZ_JBEUTW010000493.1:0-5714 GCF_040492675.1 Bacillus sp. AP50 | reverse complement strand
GTATAAGCTTATAAAAGCGCAAAGTTTGTCTAAATTTTGGAGATTCTATAATTTTTTTCTTCTATATATTGTATACGTTTATAGCTATAGTATAACAAATAAATAAAAAAGTGCCTTTATAACGAGGCACTTTTTGACTGCATTTCTTCTCTTTTCTTTTTCCTCTTACTAACAACCTTTGATAACGCAATACTTACTTCATAAATACAAATAAGCGGCACTGCAACTAAACTATGAGATAAAAAGTCTGGCGGTGATATACAAGATGCAATGATAATTAATGCTACGTAAGCATACCTTCTTATTTTTATTAAAAATTCCGCCGTAAGTATTCCAATACTAGTTAAAAACATTACAACGACTGGCAATTCAAAAATCACAGCAAATGGAACTGTTAAATTAAGTACAAAATGAAAATACTTTTCTGTCGTAAACATCGTATTAAACATTTCATTACCTATCGTAGTTAAAAAGTGAAATAGAAACGGCATTACAATGAAATATCCAAAACATAAACCTGCGAGAAATAATATAGACAATACCGGTATATACATTATTGTCATCTTTTGTTCATTTGGATGTAAACCCGGTTTTACAAATAACCAAATTTGTATAGCAGCAAAAGGAATTGTACAAACGATAGCAAATACTGTAGCAATCGAGAAAAAAATCCACAATACATCACTTGGACCGAGAACAGTTAATTTCATTGGTAAATCTTTTACAAGCCAAAAATAAATATCCTTTGTAAAAGTAAATCCAATAATTAAAAATAGTACAAAGGATAACACCGTATATATTACTCTTTTTCGAAGCTCAACAATATGTTCTACTACGCTCATTTCCCGATCTTCCATCTCGTTCACCACACTTTATTTATCCATTACAAGGAAAATACACTACATTTTTTCTTTCTTTTCCTTTTCTTGAAATGCGTCATCTGTCAATTCTTTCGTTGATTTTTTAAACTCTTTTAACGTTTCCCCTAAAGCCTTCCCGATTTCCGGCAATTTTTTAGGTCCAAATAAAATGAGTACTGCTACTAAAATTAAAATTAACCCTGGAAAGCCAATATTTGAAAACATTTCCCCATCCCCTTTATTAGTAGTTTCCTTGTCCTACTATTACATAATTTTATTTTGTCAAAAAAGTTTGAAAACGTCAACAAATCCATTGTCTTTTGTCAAAAAAATTCAAAAATATAATCAATTATACAAATTTCATTTTCTATTGCTCTTGTGTATGATATGGTAAGGGAAATGACATATTATTTTATGATAGTAGAAAGGATTTGCATTATGACTGAAAAAATGACACGAATGACCCAATTTGTAAAAGAAGAAATTGCAAATGCAATTACACATGGTATCGGTGCCATTTTAAGCATCCCTGCCTTAATCATATTGATTATTCATGCTTCTAAGCACGGTACCGCATCAGCTGTAGTTGCATTTACTGTTTATGGTGTAAGCATGTTCTTACTGTACTTGTTTTCAACATTGCTACATAGCATTCATCATCCTAAAGTAGAAAAAATATTTACTATTTTAGATCATTCAGCCATTTACTTATTGATTGCTGGCACGTATACTCCTTTTCTACTTATTACACTTCGTGGCCCATTAGGATGGACGTTGCTTGCTATAATATGGACACTAGCAATCGGAGGTATCGTCTTCAAAATTTTCTTTGTACGTCGCTTTATAAAGGCTTCAACTTTATGTTACATCATTATGGGTTGGCTCATAATCGTTGCCATTAAACCACTTTATGAAAATCTAACTGGACATGGTTTTTCACTACTTTTAGCAGGTGGAATTTTATATTCTGTCGGAGCTATATTCTTCCTTTGGGAAAAGCTACCTTTCAACCATGCCATATGGCACCTGTTCGTTTTAGGTGGTAGTGCGATGATGTTCTTCTGTGTACTCTTTTATGTCTTACCTACAGCATAATAAAAAAGGATTCAGCTTACTATAAACTGAATCCTTTTTTATTACTTATGTAATTGTGATGCGATAACTTCCTGTGTATGCTTCGTTAATTCTTTAATATCCATATTCGCATAGTCTTCAGGTGTAATCGGCTTAGAAATTGTTACTGTTGCATGAGCTGGCTTCATACGATTTCCATTCGCTTCAAACATCTTATATGTACCATCTAACGTTACAGGTAAAATTGCTACACCTGACTTTACTGCCAGATGAAAACTACCAGCCTTAAACTCTCCAACTTCGCCACCCTTACTTCTCGTTCCTTCAGGGAAAATTACGATAGAATGTCCATTTTTTAATAGTTCAATTCCATCTTTAATCGCTTGAAGAGATTGACGACGATCGCTACGATCCATAAATACACAATTCATAAGTTCCATCCAAGTTGGTACAACTGGGAACTTTTTAATCTCTGCTTTTGAAACGAATCCAATTGGTTTATTTAAGTAACCTAGTAAAACAGGGATATCCATATTACTTTGGTGATTACTTACAACTAGTACTGGCTTGTCTTTCGGAACATTTTCAAGTCCTTTCACTTCTACTGCCCCTCCAGCTACACGTACCATTTTCTTACCAAACCAATTTGTCGTTTTATACACAGCATTATCTTTTTCTTTTGGCGCCATCGTATTTACTTGTCTTTTAAGACGCCACATTCTCGGTGTAATCGCAATTACGATTAAAATTAAATAAAAGATTTTAAAAAACGTTTGAATCATACAGAACCCCCACCTATTATCATTCCGACCTTCATTATACTAGACAAACGAAGGAAAAAGAAGAAAAAAAGTCCAAACAGCAAGTGTTTGGACTTTTTAAGCATTCTATATTAGAAACGTTTTGCTAATTCACGAGCATTAGCAATTGCTGCTTCTTTAATTTCTTGTGCTTTTTCAGGGTTTGCATTCATACCTTCAACTGCGATATATTCAGTATCATTTACACCGACAAATCCTAATACAGTCTTTAAGTGATTGCGACCGAAGTCTACAGCTGCGTATGCTCCTTCAGAATATACGCCACCTGTTGCCTGAATGTGAAGTGCTTTTTTACCTTCTAATAAGCCGACTGGACCATTTTCAGTATATTTGAATGTTTTACCTGCGATTGCTACGTTATCTAAGTATGCTTTTACTACTGGTGGATAGCTAAAGTTCCACATTGGAGTTACGAATACATAACGATCTGCATTCATAAATGTTTCTAAGTTTGTGTTCATTGCTGCTACTTTTTGTTGTTGAACTTCAGTTAAAGCTTCAAAGCCTTCACCTGCTGCAAATTTACCCCAAGCAGCAAATACATCTGCATCAATTGCTGGTACTGTAGTGTTGAATAAATCAATTGTTACAACTTCGTCTTGTGGATGTTCGTTTTTATAAGCTTTGATGAAAGCCTCCCCTACTGCCATTCCGAAAGAACCTTCTGCTGAATTTGGATTTGCTGTGATAAATAGTACTTTTGTCATTGTATTCTCTCCCTTTTTTCTCTTTATCTTTAATTCAAGATTTGTTTTTTAAAAGTTAATAACTTACCTTATGTAAGTATAATACAAAAAGTTTTAATCAATGTCAATAAAAAATAGCTACTTTTTTTTCGTAAGTTAATGACTTACTTTGTTTCCTTAAAATTTAGTATACAGATATTAAGAATTCTTTCGTATAAAAAGGCTACCTCTACAACTTATAGAGATAGCCTTCTATTACATATTATTTTTGAAATACATGTTTTACTTTTTCAGCTGGAATATTACTCCCGCCTCTACCTTTTACATCTTCAATCATCATTGTAATGACCATATCTGGTGAATTTAAATCAAATGCAGCGAACCAACCTAGTTCTTTTCCTTCGGCCTCTTTTGATACTTTTAATTCCGCTGTACCTGTTTTTCCAGCAAGAGTCATACCATCAATTTTAGCAATTTTCCCTGTACCATCTGGATCATTAATTACTTTCGTCATTGCAGTTTTTAATATATCCTGATTTCCTTTAGAAATTACATTTTCTTTCCAAGCTTTTGGTTGTTTATCTGTTTTAATAATATACGGTGACGGAATCGTTCCATCATTTACAATCGGCGCATACGTTAAAGCTAAATGAAGAGGAGTCATTAATACTTGTCCTTGTCCATATCCCGTATCTGCCATTTGAATATCATTTTTAATGCCGTCATTTGCAATTTTAGAAGCAGGGAATCCATATTCAATTGGTAGTTTCTCATCGAATCCGAATTTTTTCGCTTCACTCATAAACTTGTCTTTTCCGATTTTTAAAGCTTCTTGTGCGAAGTAAATATTATCCGAGTATTTCATCGCCTTATCAAAATCAATCGGATTTGCATCTTTCACACGCGTTACATAGTAATTACCCCAAGAAGAATCTTTTGTCCATTTTAATCCTTCAATTTTCAACTCTTCTTTTGGATCAATCGTTTTCGTTTCAAGACCAATTGCAGCTGTAATAGGTTTAAATACAGAACCTGGTACCGACAATTGTGTAAAGCGATTTGTCATTGGTTTTTTCGGATCATTATTCCAAGCTTCGCGTTGTGCCTTCGATGTCCCTCGTGCAATTATATTAGGATCATATGCTGGACTACTTACTAGTGCAATTGTTTCTCCACTTTTCGGATTAATTGCTGCACTTGAACCAGCTTCGCCCTTCATTTCATTATACGTTTTTTCTTGAACAACACTATCAATAGTTAAAGTTACATTTTCTCCATCAACAGCATCTGTTTTTGCTAAATTTTTAATTTCTTTTCCTTGCGCATCTTCTACAAAGACACGGCCACCTTTTTTACCGCGTAGCTTTTCCTCTAATACTTGCTCTAAGCCAGCTTTACCAACTGGGTCATCAGCTTGATAGCCTTTCTTTTGTAGCGTTTTTAAATCTTCAGCATTTACCTTTCCAATATAACCAGTCAGATGAGCTGCAGCTTCCCCTAACGGATATGTACGAACATTTACAGGTTTTGTTGAAACACCTGGTAAATCAATGTACGTATTTTGTGTTGCCCCTTCAGGCAAAATTCCAATTGGTACGAGATACCCTGGTTTTACCCATTTAGCAGCTAATTTTTGATCAATTTCTTCTACAGACATATTTAATAACTTCGCTACTGTTTCTTTCGTTTGCGGAGCAGTATCGCCTAACTTTTCAGGAATCAATCCGATTTCAGAAGCTTTCCCATTCGTTGCAAGACCTTTTCCATTACGATCGTATATTTCACCACGTTTTGGCTGTGTTGTCTGCATACGCACTTTACTATCTTTCGTCATGCCAGGGAAAATAAAATCAGGAGTCCAATCTATTTTCCAAGATTCTTTATCTCCATCTTTTTCTTTCACCATTTTTGCTTCATGACCAAATGTGATTTTACCACCAACTGTATCCATGCTTACTTTAAAAGGAACAGGACCTTCATCTTTTTTATCTTCTTTTACTTCCCCTGTTTCTACCTTTAAGTCTTTCACTTCGATACCAGAATAAATTTTTTCATATTTCTCAGTAAACTCTTTCTTTGAAATATCTTTTTTTGCATTTTTTGATAGTTGATCATACATATCTGCAAATTTTTGTTTATTCCACGCTTTTACATATGTATCAAACGCTTCTTGTGGTTTTTCTTCTTTACCACATCCAACTAACATGAATGTTAAGCAAAGAAAAAGAATCCCCCATATCTTTCTCAATCGATTCTCCTCCTCTTTCTATATT
>NZ_JBEUTW010000492.1:0-3514 GCF_040492675.1 Bacillus sp. AP50 | reverse complement strand
CTAATCTCCTGCGAGACTATATTTTTTATTAAAATTTCCCATATCTTATTTGATTTATTCTGTGACACCAGATTGGGTTACTCTTACATCAGCTGTTACACGAAAACGTAAATCTTTATAGGATTCTTCCCATTCTTGACTGTTCCATTTTCTTACGTGAGTTCTACCAAGCTTTCTAAGTCCTATAGGATCTGTGTCTTTTTTAATAAATCTCTTTATCAATGTAGTTGCTTTTTTTTCTATTTCTTTTTCCATAATTTTTTCTAATTTTTTTATTTCTTTAGGATTATCTAGATTTTTTGTTTTTGTAAATTCTTGAATTTCAGCTTTAACTTGAATATGAGCATTTACGAATGGATGCTTACTATTCCCCTCCATCTTATATTTTGTTCTAGCTTTTATATTCTCTATCGTAGCGTAAGTATTTGAAGAACCAGGTAGTTTGAATTGGTATGTACCTTGTTTAAAATTATCTGTCAACAATTTAAATACAAATAAATCTTTAGGGTTCACTTTATCAACCATTTTACATCTTTTAAAAAGTGCTATTCCATCTAACTCCAACACGTTACCTTTTTTAGATATTATCGGTAAATAGGAATCTCTCGCATCATCATTAAGTTGGTTTAAAAACATAAAAAAATTTGTTTTGGGCTGCGTTCCATTGTCCATATTTTGCTCCAGTAAAGAGGATAGATAGGAAGCAATTTCTTTTTCTTTAGAATAGTTCCCCTTTAATAGTGATTCCCCTTTTACATTTGTAATTGCTAAATAAATTGCATTTCCTACACTAGGATTTCGGTTCAAAGTCTCTAAAATTTCCTGCATTCCCTTTTCAATTATTTTTTCATTAAATATAATAACACGCAATTGCCCCAACTCTAGAGGTCCAGAAGATTTTTCGGATGCTCTTGCAAGAACTTCTCTACCAGTCTGGCCTGATGCTGAATAGATTTTTGTTTCACCTTCCCCGCCTCCTTTATAAGCTGAAATCGCAAAGGTTCCTTTTAGCTTACCTTCTGCTTCGGTATCATATGCCGCAACTTGAACTAAGTCAATGTCATCCACAATTTTCGTTTTAGCACAACCTATTAAGAAGACACTTAATATAAGGAAAAGTATCCATCGCTTCATGTTTATCTCCTTAACTTTATTTTAGCCGTTTGAATTAGCCATAGTACAGGTAGGTATACATATATATATACAAAGCCCATTTGACCTGTCCAAGTATTTAATAAGTTAATTTTATTACGATTATTCAAGAAAAATGATAAAACAAAGATGAATAGGATGATAACTGGCAAAACATATTTTTGCTTTATTCCCAGTGCCTCTTTTATACCACGACTTACTCCCCATAATGTAAAGGAAACATTGGGTAATATAAAAAAAGCCCAAACAGAAACAATAATGTATTCAAACCGCTCTATAAAGGGAAATTGTATAATTTTAATCATGCTTAAATATGCCCATATCGCACTCGCTAGTTGTTTTTCACTAAAAAATGCAAGAGTTAAAATCATAAGGTATGTGTAGACAATAGTCGTTACTAAATTTGCATAGTGCGCATATTTTTGAGACGTTTTTGCCTTTTTAATAAATGGGTAGTACAGCAATAACATTTCAAATCCAAAAAAACTAAACATATTTCCTTTCATTCCTTTCATAATTTCTAGGAATGAATGCTGTGCAATTGGAAATAAATTCTGGAAATCTGCATACTGCAAAGGATAAAAAAATGTGAAGATTAGAATGCTTGGGATAACGATTCCAAAGAAGCCGATTCCGGCAACTACACGAAATCCTCCAGTAACAATGTAATAACATAGACCCAAAAAAGCCCCTGCTATAACCCAAGATGAAATTGAAGGAAACATCCAAACATGTACTACTTCGATATAAGTATGTAGTGTTGTTGCACCTAACAATACAATATAGGATAAAAAAATGAAGTTGAGCAATCCACCAATCCATTTTCCAAGTACGTTTTGATTGATTGCAATGATGTCTCCATTACCCTGATTTAAAATCTGATATATGATCCAAATCATAACATTAACAGATATTCCAAAAAGTAGCGTGCTAATCCACGCATCATTTCCAACTAATTTTGCACTAATCCTTTCAAAACCAAGCATACCAACTCCCAACTGTATAGTAATAATTAAAAAAAATACCATATATGGCGAGACTTGATACTCAATTGGGATCTGTTTCATAATGCTCCTCCCTGTTAAATTCAATCATCAAAATCATTTCGTGATATGATTTTATTTTTCTCTACCTCTTCTGGATTAAAGCGAAAACGCTGTTTAGACCTTGAAAAAATAGGACGTCGAAACATCGCTGAGATTGGCATACGTATAATGCTGTCTTTCCAATCTGTAGGACGTGTAGGATAAAAAGGGAACAAATAAGGACGTCTTAATGATTCTGTACGTAATAAGCGTACTAAAAGGAAAGAACTTGTTAAAACAATTCCTAATAAGCCCAATAGGTGTGCAGATATTATAAAAGGAAAACGAATTACTCGAATTGTATTACCAATTCGATATATTGGTGCTGTAAATGAACTAAGAGCTGAAAGTGCAACAATGATAATAAGTACGTTACTTGTAAGACTTGCTTCTACCGATGCTTGTCCAATTACAATACCACCTACGATACCGACAGTTAAACCCACTTTAGTTGGTAAACGTGCCCCTGCTTCTCTCAGTAATTCAATCGTTATTTCTAAAAAAAGTGCTTCAATTAATGGAGGAAAAGGTACTTTACTTCTCGATATAATTAACGTTTCAAGAAGTTCTTTTGGGATAAGCTCGTAATGATATGTTAAGATCGAGACATATAATGGCGTCGTTAAGACAGAAAATATAAAAGCAAAAAGCCTTAATAGACGAAAAAAAGAGGCTATAATCCAAGGCATGGTGTAATCTTCTGTCGTAGAAAAAAAATCAATTAATGTTGTTGGAAGAGTGATGGCATAAGGCGAGCCATCTACAAAAAGTGCAATTTTCCCTTCTGCTAATACAGCTGCCACACGGTCCGGACGTTCTGTATTCAAAAATTGAGGGAATATAGAATTTGGGTTGTCTGCAATTAACTGCATCAAATAAGTACTATCCAAAACATGGTCTGTTTTTATTTGACTTACCCTTTTTATAATTTCTTGTAGATTTTGATCATTTACAATTCCCTCAATAAATACAATCGCAACAGTTGTGTTAGAGAGAGAGCCTACTTTCAATTCCTTCATTTGTAAATAAGGTGTTGGGAGCTTTCTACGTACTAAATTTAAATTTACATCTAAATCTTCGACAAATGCGATTTGCGGACCCACAATATTGTATTCAATTTCAGCTTTTGTAATATCCCTTTTTTCTTTCTTTGACACATTTACTAACAAACAATTTAGTTTATCTGTATCGAACTGAATAAGTATATAGCCATTTAAAATACTATCCTGAATATCTTCAATTTGATTTGTTATTTTTGAATTTTCAAAGGGTAAGAC
>NZ_JBEUTW010000491.1:0-2080 GCF_040492675.1 Bacillus sp. AP50 | reverse complement strand
ATCGTGAATCATTTGTGAAGAAAATGTGAAATACATAAATAAAAAGGTGTTACGTTATTGCGTAACACCTTTAAAAAAATATCCCTCTTCTATTTCTCTTCCGGATAATCACAATACTCGATAATCGTTCCTTCTGTATCCGCTGGGTTAAGATAAATTAACCTTCTACCATGCTTATTAATGCGTAGTGTATGCTCTAATGTCCGAATACCTTGTTCTTTTAACTCTTCTAGAGCCACATCTAAATCATCGACACGATACGCAACGTGATGAACACCTTTACCTTTTTGTTTAATAAAACGGGCAATTGGAGATGTCGTATTATTCGTCGGTGCAAGTAATTCAATTCTATCTCCAGCCACTTCAAGAATGGCTACTTCACTTTCCACACCAGGAGCTTCACTTACGTAACGATCTATTAAAGTTCCTAGTAACACATTTTCATAAAAACGTATCGTACTATCTATATCTCGAACTGCGATTCCGATATGATCAATTGTTTTTTTCATTTTATTTCCCCTACTACTTTATTTTTTCTCATTATTAATAGTAACAAAAAAAGCTATAGAAACAAGTCTATAACTTTTTTTATTTAACCTATTTTCTTATCCGCTCTAGTTGCTGGTTGAACTTGGTTTTTCACTTTTAAAATGCTAATGCCATATCCGATAAATCCACCGATAATCGCTGGGAAGATCCAGCCTAATCCTACTTCCTGCATCGGAAGGAATTTAGTGAACACTTGGCTTACTACTTCAATGTTAACTCCAGCTGCACTTAATCCATCAAATAAGCTGATGATAAATGTTACGATTAAGCTTACTTGATAAACTTCAGCTTTTCCTTTAAATAATGAATGGAAGAATGTTAAGAAAATCAATACGATTGCTAGTGGATAAATTGCTGTTAATACTGGAACAGAAACTGCGATCAATTGTGTTAATCCTACGTTTGCAACAATTGCACTAAATACACATAGCGTAATTGCAATTGCTTTGTAAGGAACATTTGGGAATAACTTATGGAAGAATGAAGAACATGCTGATACAAGTCCCACACTAGTTGTTAAACAAGCTACTGTAATCATTAATCCTAATAATACTCCGCCATATGATCCGAAATAGTAGTTAGAAACTTTCGCTAATACTTCTCCGCCGTTCTCTAAATGTCCAAGCTTTGCAACACTTGAAGCACCCATATAAGAAAGTGCTGTATAGATAATTGCTAAAATAGATGCTGCAATAATTGTCGCTTTTGCACAAACGACCATAATTTGTGTTTTCGTTTTCGCACCTTTTTCTTTAATAGCATTGATAATGATAATCCCGAATACAAATGATGCTAGCGTATCCATCGTTAAGTATCCTTCTTGGAATCCTTTAAAGAATGCATGTGATGTATAAGCTTCCACTGGTGCTTGCATATCTCCAATCGGATGTATAAAAGCAACGATTACTAAAATACCGATGAAAGTCAACTTAATTGGCGTTAAGATTTTTCCAACAATATCGACAATTTTCGCGGGATTTAGCGAAAAAAAACAAGTGATACTAAAGAATATAATTGTGAAAAGAATTAAAGGTGTAGAACCTACTCCTTCTGGCATAAACGGCTTAAGACCAATTTCATAAGAAACATTTCCTGTTCTTGGTATTGCAAATAACGGACCAATCGCTAAGTATAAAACTGTTGTAAACACAATCCCAAACACTGGGTGAGCACGACTAGCTAACGACTGCAAATCATCTTTACCTGAAAAACCAAATGCTAGTACACCTAGTAATGGTAATCCAACACCAGTTACTAAAAATCCAGCGTTAGCAATCCATACATTCTCTCCAGCTGATTGACCAAGCATCGCTGGAAAAATTAAATTTCCCGCTCCAAAAAATAGTGCAAATAACATTAATCCAATAACTACTATGAACGAAAACGGTACTTTATTCGCCATAATATAACCCCCATTCAAGTTTCCTTATCTCATTTTCCAATTTTAACTAATTGAATTTTCTGAATATTTAATTTAAGTATCAACTATTCTTGAATTCATTATAGTTTGCTATATAATATTTTGCAATAC
>NZ_JBEUTW010000490.1:0-7363 GCF_040492675.1 Bacillus sp. AP50 | reverse complement strand
GTTACAGTTTTATGTCATGCTCTTTTAACAAATTAATTCTCAAATACAAAATTAATCTTATTATCTTTCCACTCTAATTTCGCATCAAACGTTTTCTCGCCCTTTTTAAAGCCTTTAATTAAATCAGTCTTTTCACCTTTTAAGAGCTTTGTCATATTCTTTTGCGAAATTGTTTTGCTTAATATCTTCTTTGAAATGGTGAAATCACATTGCGTTGTATTATAGTTAGAACAACCGTAAAACGTTGACTTATCAATTACATCGCCATCACATTTTTTACAGCTACCAACCTTTTTACCCGTTGTAAATTTCGATCCTTTTCGTTCAATCGATTCAACATGTAGTCCCGTGAAATCCCACTTCTCAGACATTTCCACTGCGTCTTCAATAATTTTAGCTGATAGCTTTTTCGTCTGTTCCATAAATGTAGCTGGTGAAGCTGTACCTTCACCAATTTCCGCAAGACGTTGTTCCCATTTCGCAGTCATTTCCGGTGAAGCTAGTATTTTGTCACCAATTGCGGTAATTAATACTTTTCCTTTATCAGTCGCATACACTTGGTTTTTCTTTACATCTATATATTTACGGTCTTTCAGCATCGTAATAATACCCGCGCGGGTCGCTTCCGTACCTAAACCTTCTGTTTTCTTCAATACCTTCTCTAGCTCTTCATTCTCTAAATACTTACCGGCTGTTTTCATTAACGTAATAAGTTGTCCTTCTGTATAACGCTTCGGTGGCTGTGTTTTTCCTTCTTTCACTTTCACCTTTACAACTTTTCCTTCTTCACCTTCAGCTACAATTGGAAGAATGGTTTCGTCATCTTTATCGTCTTGGAAAATAACTTTACGCCAACCTTCTTGAATTTGCTGTTTTCCTTTTGAAATGAATTCAGCACGTTCATCTACAAGCGTTACAATCGTTGTATAGTCAAAGATTGCAACTTCATAATGAGCTGCAATAAGCCTTCTTACGATCATATCGTATATTTTCTTTTCATCACCTGATAGTCTGCTTGGGTTTGTAACTTGCTCTGTCGGAATAATTGCGTAGTGATCTGTTACTTTCTTTTCATTCACATAACGCTTATTGTTCATAATGGATTCAATTGGCGCCGGTAATAAGCCTTTATATTCATCAAATTGACTTAACTTCTGTAAAATATCAGGGAACGTCGCTGCTTCTCCTTGTGTAACATAGTTAGAATCTGAACGTGGATAAGAAACAATCCCTTTTTGATAGAGTGCTTGCGTTATATCAAGCGTCTTTTTCGGTGAAAACTTAAAGGCTTTATTTGCCGTTGCTTGCAGTGATGATAAGTTGAATAAAAGCGGCGGCTGAAACTCTTTACGCTCCGTTTTCATTTCCTTCACAACAGCCGGTTTCCCTTGGCAAAATGCCGCAATTTTATTCGCCATATCAGGGTCTTTTAAGCGGGATTCATTATCCTTCTCCCATTTCCCGTCATATTTCTTTCCTTCTATATTAAAGGTTGCAAACACTTCCCAGAAAGGCTCTGACTTAAAGTTTTCAATTTCTTTCTCACGCTTTACAATCAATGCTAACGTTGGTGTTTGGACACGACCAGCAGAAAATACATCATTCATTCCTTTTTTCTTTAGCAAAATACTAAACACACGTGATGCATTCATACCAACAACCCAGTCAGCACAAGATCTTGTGTATGCTTCGTAATACGTATTAATTGTATCTGATTCATCAAGTAAATTTTTAAACCCTTGATAAATAGCTTGCTTCGTTAAAGACGAAATCCATAGACGCTTCATCGGCTTTTGCACATTACAAAGATTAATAATATTTCGTACGATTAGTTCCCCTTCACGCCCAGCATCGCCTGCGTGAATAATTTCTGTTACCTGTGGATTATGTAACAGCTGTTTCACAACGTTAAATTGCTTATACTTTGACTTTGTTACTTCAAATTGAAAACGCTCTGGAATCATCGGTAATGTATTAAGTGACCATTTTTTCCACTCTGCGTGATAATGCTCTGGATTACATAACTGCGTCAAATGACCAATTGCCCATGTACAGTACGCTCCATTTGGAAATAACTCATTTGCTTCTACTTCTAAATATCCATCTTTCCGGCGATATTTAAACTGTGAAACAAGAGCCAACCCTTGATCTGGTTTCTCGGCAATAATTAATTTCATTTTATAACTCCCTATCTGTATTCCAGTGTTACTTTCATTGTCTATATGTTTAGAAGCGATGATAAAACAACAATCTTATTTATCATTCGCGGTTTGTCTCGCAAATGTGAGACCTATAATATTATACGCTTATTCTTTATGGCTTCACAATAGAAACTCATAATATAACAATTTCTTTCACATGCTTACAATTAAAAAAGACGCCCTAAAAAATCAAGCGTTCCTTTGCTTACATCTATGAAATTGTGCAGATAATATGCAGATATAAATTATCATAAGTACACATATGATGAAATGAACGATAGGACAAGGAGGTATCATAATGTTTGCTTATACGTTAACTACCTTAACACTTTGCTGTACCTCAATTCTTATTGTATCCAATATTTCTAAACGTAAGGGTACCCTAATGGAGTATATGGTATTTATTATGTCTTTTAGTATGAGTATCGGTTTAAGTATTGGTTTTTATTTAGGCATTCTCTTTAAGGGGGAATTACTATATTCTACTTTACTTGCTATTTTAATTAGTGGTTTTATCGGTTTTTTAGTGGGTCTACGTTTTCACCTATATACTGCTTTAGAAGGAATGTTCTCTGGATTAATGGCAAGTATGATGGGAGCAATGATTACAGAAATGTTAAACGCTCAACAAGCTCATAGTATATTGTTCATTAGCCTTTTACTTACTATAACGATTACTATGTCCTGTGTGATTCAATTGTTATCGGAGAACTTTTCTACTTTTATCCAACGTCGTTTTTTGTTATTCCTTTCAATTAGTGTAGTAATTATCGTTGCCGTATTCGCGACATTCCCAGATCATACTCCTGCACCTTCACCTTCACCTGGGCATAATCAACATATACATTAGTACTTGCAACAAAAATGAATAAGCAGCTATCCATAGGATAACTGCTTCCTATTATTCTGGCTTATTAGGAATGTTTTGGTTTGGAACATAGTCAGATTTATAATCTGTATAGTTCACTTCCGTTACCATCCCTGCTGAAGCATGATGTAGGTCGTGACAGTGGAACATCCACTCACCGGGATTGTCTGCTACAAAGGCTACTTCATATTCTTCTCCTGGTTTTAAGTTCAATGTATCTTTTACAATTGGAGAACCTTCTACCGGTTTTCCATCTTTACTCAACACCTGGAAGAAGTGACCATGTAAATGCATTGGGTGATCATCCATTTTAGAACGATTTACCAATTTCACTTTTACTAAATCACCCTTTTTCACTTGAATTGGGTCAATATCCGGAAATACCTTTCCGTTAATTGTATATACCATTTCATTTTCATTCATTTGCGTATTTAAGTCCATATTATATGTGGCAGTATACTCTTGATTTAACGTGAAACTACCTAATTTTTTAGCACCATATTTCGTCATATCGAATTTCGCTAATTTTCCCTTTTCATCTGTTTTATCTTTCATCTCTTTGCTGCCATCATACTCAATAACAGCTTTCATTCCTTTTGCACCTTTATTTTTTGAATGGTCCTCAACATACCACTTCCCAGGATTATTAGCAGTAAATTCAATATCATAACGTTCACCCGGTGCGATTGAAATTACTTTATCCTTTATAACTTTTGGATTGTTTATTGGTTGACCATCTGTCGCAATTACTTTTATATCATGACCGTGAACATGTATATCATGTGATAGATAACCAGCATTAACAAGTCGAAGACGAACTTTATCTCCCTTATTCACTTTCAATGGCACTACTAAATCACCGCTTTTTCCATTGATTGTGAATAAATCATACATACTCATATCATGACCTTCCATCTTCATATTTCCATGGTCCATTCCTGCCATATTGCCAGAGTCTTTTTGATCACTGCCCATGTCCATACCAGAATGATCCATGCCGTTCTTATCATCATTCTTTTTCGTATTTTCATCACCTTTAGATTTATTACCTATTTGCCCTTTTGTCATTTCTTTTAACTGCTTTTTAATTTCTTCTTTATCTGTAACCCATTCATCCAACAGTAATGTGTAATCTTTATCATATTTTTCCTTTGTATCCTCTACAATGAGCGCTCCATACAAACCTCTATCTAATTGATTTACAGAATCTTGATGCGAGTGATACCAGTACGTTCCTGGTACGTTCGCTTCAAATTCGTAAGTGAAACTTTTTCCTGGTTCAACTGCATCTTGTGTCACGCCCGGAATTCCATCCATGTTATTTGGGACAGGATATCCATGCCAATGAATAGATACTGGTGCAGATAATTCATTTTTTAATGTCACTTTCACCTTTTCACCTTTTTTCACCCGAATTTCTGGACCAGGAGATGAGCCATTAAATGTCCAGACTGGAACAATAACACCGTTACTTAATTTTTGCTTTTCTTCTTTCGCTATTAAAGTAACTTCTGGCCCTTTTTCAACCTTCAATGGTGTTGTAGCTGTTTCAGTCTGTAGTGTTTTGTTATCATTCATATTTTTATGATCATTTGTTGTATTTGTCGTCACAGAACAGGCAGCAATTAAAAATATTACAGAGACAGTAACGGCTGCTAATACAACTCGCTTCATGGACAATCCCTCCTTATTCTTTTTCAAAATCATTATAGAAGTTGATTTTCAAGAAAATAAGGAGATGTAATTAGATCTTACGTAAGCTAATTGGAAAATTACTAAAAGCAGAGACATTATAAGAGACGAATATTTTAGTAATACAAAATGCTTTCCTTGTAGCGACTACATTAGCCGTTCTCGTATTTGTTTTGACGTTATTTCTTAAGAAACAATAACACTGCTATTATTAAATAAGAAAAATGTAGCTAAAATGCTCTTCACAAAAGAACTTAGATTTTTGTATAATAAGAACTAATGTTCCTCACAGACAATGGACTCAAATTACACAAATATATCAAATAGAAGAGGATTGATATACGATGAAAATTGATAGACCAAAAATTTCACCAGAGTTATCTTCAAAGAATTTTCAAGATATTTTTTATGAAGAAGATCCAACATTGGAAGTGTGTGAAATTATAGACTCCACTTTCGAAAATGAATCTGTAGATAGAGTGCGGTTATATGATGCGGTGATAAAAAACTGTAAGTTTACTAATACAGACTTTAGCAATATTGATATTACAGATGTTTGTTTTGAAAACTGTGATTTATCAAATGTTAATTTAAGCAATTCTTCTGTTCACAGAGTCGAATTTAAAAACAGTAAATTAATCGGAGTAAATTTCACAGAATCTAGCTTAGGAAATGTTAAATTTGAGAATTCAATTTTGAATTTAGCGGCATTTGGAAATTCTAAACTAGAAAAAATCATCTTCAATGAAACTTCATTAAATAATGCAGATTTTTTTGACTGTAAACTTAAAAAAGTTGAATTCCAATTATGTAGTCTTGATGAAGCTAATTTTGATCAGACATCACTGAAGGGGATAGATATTAGTTCTTCTACCTTTGATACACTTACAGTTTCAGTGAGCGATTTAAGAGGATGTAAAGTATCGACATATCAAGCTGTTCAGTTTGCTACTTTATTAGGATTAATAATTAAAGATTAGTATTTCGAAGAAAAGAACCCTATCCCGAATCATGGATTTTTTAATTGTCCACGATTCGAGATAAAGTTCAAATAAATTAGTGATGACTCTTTTATTATTTAGCTACAGCTTGGTTTCCTTTTACATGTTCATTATTTACACTCATAAATTCTTCAATTTCTTCAACTTCCCTAATGATATCTTTTGACAAGTTTTCATACCCGTCTTTCGTTACAAGAATGTCATCTTCAATACGAATTCCAATTGATTCTCCTTCAATATAAAGACCAGGTTCAATTGTTATAACCATACCTTCTTCTAACACTCTATCTTTATATGTTCCTACATCATGTGTATCTAAACCAAGGAAATGGCTGACACCATGATAATAGTATTTTGATAACTCTTCATCTTCTTGAATTAAACCAATTGCTTTACACTCTTCTGCCAGTACCTTTTTTGTATGCTCATTTAATGCAGCGAACTTTAATCCTGGCTTAATAATCTCTGTTGTTTCTTTTAATGCTTTTAATACAATATTATAAATTTGTTTTTGGCGACTAGAGAATGTTCCATTTGCCGGGAATGTATAACTAATATCAGCGTTATAGTAGTCTTTTTGAGCACCTAAATCTAGTAATACTAAGTCACCATTTTGAATTTGTGCATCATTATCTTCATAATGAAGAACTGTAGCATTTTTCCCACTCGCCAAAATTGTATTGAACGCATGGTACTTAATGCCAGATGACTTCAGTGTAAAATCAAATTGTGCTTCTAATTCATACTCCATCATGCCTGCTTTTGCATGCTTAAGTACGTTGTAAATACCGTCTTTCGTTATAGCAATCGCTTCTTTAATAATTTCAATTTCTTCCTCTGTTTTAAATACTCGTAATTCACAAATGTTCGGATATACATTACCAATTGTTACGTGTGGGTATTTTTCTCTTACATGTTTAGCAAATGCTAATGTTTTTGTCTCCGTACCATTCCAATCACGACGTTCTATATCTAAATATAGATGCTTCGCATTTTCTGTAAAAAGTATATTTGACATTGTCTTTTCAAAGCTATCTAAATATATAACTTTCTTTATACCTGAAATTTTCTCTGCTTCTTCGTTAGAAACTGTTTTACCGACCCATTTTTCCATTACTGGATCTGCCTTTTCAATGAAAAGTGTTTCTTCAACACTACTTCCAACCTTTTTCAGCATAAAAATAACATTTGGTTCATCGATTCCCGTTAAGTAGTAAAAATTACGATTCGGTACAAATTTATAATGTGCATCAGCTGACATATGCGGTGCTTGTCCCGCAAATAAAATCGTAATAGATCCCTCTGGTAATGTGTTTGCTAATCGTTCTCTATTTTGAGCAAAAAATGTTGATTTCATGATAATCCCCCTAGCGTTCTATGTATGATTAAAAAACTAATGATCTAATCAATTCATTTTATTATTGTTACAATTTTTCGTCAATTAATAGTACTCATAGAAAAAGGAAAATCCCCCCTTACTAGTGCCCATCTAATCTACATTATGCATACCTCTCCACAATTTCTTGACATTTATTCCATATACTTAAAATCTCATATATAGGAAAGGAGCCACAACTTTGAAACATTATGTAGCAACAGGG
>NZ_JBEUTW010000489.1:0-1127 GCF_040492675.1 Bacillus sp. AP50 | reverse complement strand
GCTATGTCTTATGATGTTATGAACAATTACAAAGCTATTGCTATTCAATATATGCACGGAGATAGTTTTTGGCAAATCGGATTATATTTACTTAGAAGGTATGTAAATATCATTTTAGGTTCATTTCTTCTGGCTAGCATGAGTCTATTAATATTTCTTTATTACTACAATCAATATCAGCAAATAGTACCTTTTATAGGCTTTTGGATAGAAAACATTTCTCTTTTATTCTTAGTCATACTTTTAATTATAATCGTTACTTGGCTTGGTAGTAAAAATATACATATATCTCAAATGATTAAAAATAAAAAACCCATAAAACTATTCTTTTATTCTAATCTCGGGATTCGATTTATATTAGCTGTGTTCTTAATTCTTGCACTGCAACAAGGGATTAGCACTTTTATTGAACTCAAAAAAACAATTACACAACAAGAAAAATGGGAATTGATGAAAGATTATGCATCACTAGGTATGGAAGTAGGGGCTGGAGACAGATTTGATATCAAAAATGAAGATAGTTTGAATCGATTCAAGAATTTATATAAGGAATTAGAGGATCAGGGAGCCATATACATTGCTCCGTCTTATTATTATTTCAATCAAAAGAATAATGAGTTAAATCCTAACCCTTGGGGAATGGAAGGAAAACAAATCGTTATTAATAGAAATTATTTATCAATCAATCCTGTATACGGAATTGATGGTGAAAAGTTACAGTTACCAATACCTAATAAATCTGAAATAACGGTTTTAGTGCCTAAAAGATATGAAGCAAATCAAGAAGATATCAAAACAACAATAAAAAAAGATTATTCCATGATGCTAAATCATGAGAATCCTGACTCAGTACAAATAAAGATACTATATGTAAAAAATGAACAATCTTATTTTACATTTACTACTCAAATGGCTGTAGATACGAATTATCAAATTATTGATCCAATAGTGGTGGTTTTGACGCATGAGTTTGAGCCGATGTATACATCCAGTTCAATTGCCATGGGTTATGGCTATTATACCAAAAATGGAGATAATGAGTTTCCTTTTAAGAAAACAAAAAGAACAATTGAAAAGTATAATTTTGATAATATTTGGAGTCCTGTATCTATTGCATACTCACTTGT
>NZ_JBEUTW010000488.1:0-4930 GCF_040492675.1 Bacillus sp. AP50 | reverse complement strand
GATATATATTATATACACTTTCCGGTAACGGAGCTTTTCCATTATGCGGACAAGCCATGTATCGGACAGTTCATAAATAATAAGTAAGACGTTATGGTTTTAGATTTATGTTTGCAGCTTACTTGCTGTCATAAATTTAAAGGCATTTTATTGTGTTTTGTGAAACTTTGTATAAAGTTTCGTAAACGTTTACTATCTTACTTATAAAAAATAAGAGTATTGCTATCGTAAAGGAGAATTGGAGATGCCAGAAACTATGACTCAAACAAAGCCAGAACAAGAAACTGTACAAATTTCTGCTAGCCAAGGACAACTTGATGTACTTGATCAGTTGTTAAAACCTGAGGTACAAGAATCATTAACAACACTAGTAGAACAGCTTCCAAAATTAACTGAGCTTGTTAACATTTTAACTAAGTCTTATGACTTCGCTCAAACTGTTGCTACTGATGAAGTATTAAAAAGCGACACTGTTGGTGCAATTACAGAGCTTGTAGAACCTGTAAAAGATACAGTGAAAAGCATGGCTGCAACTGCAATCGAAGCGAAAGATCGTGCTGAAGAAAGCAACGAAGTTATCGGCCTATTCGGCCTGTTAAAATTACTAAAAGATCCACAAGCACAAAAAATGTTCCGCTTTGTGAACGCATATCTTCAAATTAGTGCAGAACGTAACAATAAATAATTTAACTTATAACAACAATTAGTAAAGACGGGGGATATCATACTATGTCAAAACAAATTGTCATCTTAGGCGCTGGTTATGGCGGTCTTCTTGCCGCTTTAAACGTACGTAAATATTACAGCAAATCAGAAGCACAAGTTACAGTGATTAACCAATACCCAACACACCAAATCATCACTGAACTACACCGCCTTGCAGCTGGTAACGTGTCTGAGCAAGCAGTTGCAATGCCACTTACAAAGCTTTTCAAAGGGAAAGACATCGATCTTAAAATCGCAACAGTTGAGTCATTCTCAGTTGATAGCAAAGAAATCAAACTAGCTGGTGGCACTACTTTATCTTACGATGCACTTGTAGTTGCTTTAGGAAGTAAAACTGCTTACTTCGGTATTCCAGGACTAGAAGAAAACAGCATGGTATTAAAATCTGCTGCTGATGCAAACAAAATCTACAAACACGTTGAAGACCGTATTCATGAATACGCGAAAACGAAAAACGAAGCTGATGCTACAATCGTAATCGGTGGTGGCGGATTAACTGGCGTTGAGCTAGTTGGTGAGCTTGCTGACATTATGCCTAAACTTGCAAAAAGCCACGGCGTAAATCCAAAAGAAGTGAAACTTCTTCTTGTTGAAGCAGGTCCAAAAATCCTTCCAGTATTACCAGACCACTTAATCGAACGTGCAACTACTAGCCTAGAAGCACGCGGTGTTACATTCTTAACTGGTCTTCCTGTAACAAACGTTGCTGGCAATGAAATCGACTTAAAAGACGGTCAAAAACTTGTTGCTAACACATTCGTTTGGACAGGCGGCGTACAAGGTAACCCATTAATCGGTGAATCAGGTCTTGAAGTTAACCGTGGACGTGCAACAGTTGATGCATACCTACAATCTACTTCTCACAAAGACGTATTCGTTGCTGGAGACAGCGCTGTTGTCTTCGCTCCAGACGGACGTCCATACCCACCAACTGCACAAATCGCTTGGCAAATGGGTGAGTTAATTGGATACAACTTATACGCAGCACTAGAAGGCAAAGCATTGGAAGAGTTCGCACCTGTAAACTCTGGAACACTTGCTAGTCTAGGACGTAAAGATGCGGTTGCTACAATTGGAGCAAGCAATACTCCACTTAAAGGCTTACCAGCATCATTAATGAAAGAAGCAAGTAACGTTCGTTACTTATCACACATTAAAGGTCTATTCAGCTTAGCTTACTAATCTGAATATAAGCCCGAATCATGCCCTGCATGGTTCGGGCTATTTTTTATCCGTAATTTTCTCTAACTTATTTATTCGTCAAAAAAATTATATACCCTTTAAATTTATCTAAATATACTGACTTTTTATAATGAAAGCTGTCCCGTTCGGAACAGCTCTTATTGTCGCTTTTTGTCGGTAAATCGATATATTGGGAAAATCGCTGATATATTCGGATTTGCGCTGATATATTTCGAAAATCGCCGATATAATTTGAGTTACGGTCGATATATTCGAAAAATCGCCGATATATTTTCCAGCCTTACTTATTATCCTAATTTCACAAGACTGTAGTTCTTCTTCCCTTTACGAATAATAATAAATCTTCCATCAAATGAATTTTCTACAGTAACATCTGTACCCACATCTGTTACTTTCTCACCATTCATAGAAATCGCACCATTATTAATGTCCTCGCGTGCTTGTCGTCTAGATGGTTCAATCCCTAAATCGACTAGCCACTCTACGATGTTTTTCGTCTCTTTTGAAGACTGGAATGTTGGCATTTCTTTAAAGCCTTGTTCAATTTCATCAGCTGTTAACGATTTAATATCTCCGCTAAATAACGCTGCTGTAATTTTCTCAGCTTGCAGGAACGCCTCTTCTCCATGAACAAATTTCGTCATTTCTTCCGCTAACACTTTTTGCGCTTCACGTTTATGAGGCTCTGTTTCTACCTTCGTTGCTAATTCATCAATACGCTCTTTCGTTAAGAACGTAAAATATTTCAAGTATTTAATTACGTCACGGTCATCTGTATTTACCCAGAACTGGTAAAATTCAAACGGTGTCGTTTTTTCAGGATCAAGCCAAACCGCACCACCCGCTGATTTACCAAACTTCGTACCGTCCGATTTTAATAATAACGGAATCGTTAATCCGAATACTTTCGCCTCATGACCTTCTAACTTACGAATTAAATCTAAACCACTCGTAATATTTCCCCATTGGTCACTGCCACCAATTTGAAGTTGAACATCCTCTTTCTTGTATAAATGATGGAAGTCCATCGCTTGCAAAATTTGGTACGTGAATTCTGTGAAAGAAATACCTGTATCTAAACGGCTTGCTACAATATCCTTCGCTAACATGCTATTGATGCTAAAGTTTTTCCCGTAATCACGTAAAAACTCAATAATATTTATTTCATGTGTCCAATCATAGTTATTTACCATCTTCACTTCGCTATTTCCACCAAAATCAAATAGCTTTTTCATTTGTGCTGTTAACGCATCTACATTATGCTGAACCACTTCTAACGTTTGGAGCTGACGCTCTGATTGTCGTCCACTCGGATCACCAATTGTTCCTGTTGCCCCGCCAATTAAAATAACAGGATGATGGCCAGCTAATTGGAATCTCTTCATCATCATAAACGGAATCAAATGTCCGATATGCATACTATCACCAGTTGGATCAACTCCGCAGTATAGTGAAATCTTTTTCTCTTCTACTAGCTTACGTAAGCCTTCTTCGTCAGTCTGCTGATTAACGGCGCCGCGCCATTCTAATTCATCAATAATATTCATCTTTTGTCATCCCCTTTATTTTTTAAAAACAAAAAAGCCCCTATGTCTACGATAGACATAGGGACGATTATTCACCGTGTTACCACCCAGTTTGCATAAATAGCATAGCTACTCATACCACTCTTAGCAATAATATCGATTGCTAGTCCGCTTAGCATTACCTAAGATACTCCAGAGTGTAATTCGCAAGTTTGTTTGTGCTAGGTTCCAGCAACCCCTAGCTCTCTCGTTAACAGTGACAAACTGCTACTGGGCTCTTTCAACGTATGTTATTTGTTAAATTATTAGCCATTATATTGAATTGAAAACAAATTGTCAACAATACCCAAATGTTATTTTAAAATAATTTATATCTTCATACGTATTTCGTTATTCTTTATCTTCTCCAATAATCCTTACTTCTCGCTCCAACTTCACGCCAAATTTCTCTTCAACTGTCTTTTGTACGAAGTGAATTAAATCGATGTAATCTTGTGCTGTTCCGTTATCAACATTCACCATAAATCCAGCGTGTTTTAAAGAAACTTCTACTCCACCAATTCGCTTACCTTGTAGTCCTGAGTCTTGAATTAACTTACCAGCAAAGTTATTTGGTGGGCGCTTAAATACGCTACCACATGAAGGATATTCTAGAGGCTGTTTTGACTCACGTTTAAACGTTAAATCATCCATTTTGGCTTTAATTTCTTCATGTACACCTTCTTCAAGTTCAAATCTCGCTTCAAGAATAATGTAATGGTTGTTCGCAAATACACTCTTACGATATCCAAATTCAAATGCTTCTTTCGTCAAAGTACGTAGCTCTCCATCACCTGTCATTACGACAGCTTCTGTTAATACAAACGAAATTTCACCGCCGTATGCACCAGCATTCATATATAATGCTCCGCCAACTGAACCTGGAATACCACAAGCAAACTCAAGACCCGTTAAGTTATGGTCTAAGGCAATACGTGATACGTCAATAATTGCTGCACCACACTGTGCTACAATCGTCGTTCCTGTTACAGTAACACCTGTAATATGAATTAAACTTACTGTAATCCCGCGAATTCCACCATCTTTAATAATGACATTCGATCCATTTCCTAAAAACGTAACTGGAATATTATATTCGTTCGCATATTTAATAACTTCTTGAATTTCATCATAATTTGTAGGCGCAACAAAAACATCTGCTTTTCCGCCAACTTTAATATGCGTATGATTCTTTAACATTTCATCTTGTTTAACATGTCCTTCAGGCAATACCGTACTTAAATATTTATAAACCTCTTGCATATTCATTTTACGATTCCTCTATTTCTATATTCATTTTATCCCGTTATACGGGCCCATAATATCCCCACGTACATGAAAGAACCTAAAGTGGTGGATACAGTGTACCCAAAATCAATTCGAGACACCTATAAACCTCTTAATTTATAAGAGGTGCCACTCATATTAAAATATAT
>NZ_JBEUTW010000487.1:0-2621 GCF_040492675.1 Bacillus sp. AP50 | reverse complement strand
GTCTTTGGCAGCTCCTTATATGTATATTCTTTTTTATCGGTATTACTGTTATTTGAGATATTATTGTTATTTGTCTTATTAGCAAGACCATTAGGTTTGCTAGTTTCTTTATCTTTCACTAATACTTTTTGTATCGTATTTACCTCATTACCCACGGAATCTCTTACACTATATATTATTTCATAAATACCGGCTTTATTTGTATCTATAGTTCCTTCATACGCTACTTTAGAAGTAAGGTCACCGTCTTCTTTGTCAGTAGCTGATACTCCTATCAACGGATCAAATTGATCACCCTCAGTAATTGAAGTTGTAGCAGGTACTTTTAGTATTGGTTTTTCATTTGTAACTTCTTCTCTAACTTTAACCGTTACAGCTTGTTTCGCCGTTACTTCATGACCTTTAGAATCTGTAACCGTGTACGTTAATACGTAAGTACCGACTTTAGATGTATCTACTCCACCAGCAATTTTTACTTTAGAAGTAAGATCGCCGTCTTCTTTATCAATAGCTTTTACTTTTATCATTGGATCGAATGAATCTCCTACATGAATTGTCGCTCCAACAGGCACTGTTAATTTAGGTTCTAAATCTAATATTTCTCCATTTCCCTCTACAATTACAGTCTGTGTAGCCGTTGTAGTTCTCCCTTGGGAATCAACGACCAAGTATTCCACAATGTATGTACCTGGTTTTGAAGTATCTACATCGCCTTTATGCTTTACTTTATTTGTTAAATCACCATCTTCTTTATCAACAGCTTTTACATTTCTCATTGGATCAAACGTATCACCTACACGTAGTGTAATCGTAAACGGCACAGTTAACTCTGGAGCTTGGTTTTCTGCTGTTTTTTCGTTTTCTTTCACTGTTCCGGTAATTTTTGCAGCATCAAAAGCATTTTGGACTGCTTGAACTTCAATTGAGCTCGTTCCATATTTATTAGTTGCCACTATTTTATCTTCACCAATACCATTTACATTTACACCGTTATGAGTACCACCTTGTGCAATTAAATACGCAACTTTATTAATAATACTTGAGTTAAAATGAACGCCTCCATAATCCTCTCCATTTAAATCATTATATTTACTATAATCATCGGGATACGGTAGTCCTTCTGAAAAATTAATTGCAGTTGGATTTTTCATATTACGAAAAGTCGATCCAGTTTGCTCTCCTATTGTCCAGTTAAATTCCCCATTATTTATGTATTTCTCTATAGCCGTTCCCATAATATCCGATAATGCCTCGTTAATTGCCCCAGATTCTCCTGAGAATTCAAGGTTAGATTCACTTGATGTAACTGCGTGTGTAAATTCATGACCGGCTATATCGAACGCTTTTACCATAGGATCTCCATATAAAAGCATACTGATGTTATTAATATTAGTACTAAATGCATTCTCCCAATTTTCAGGATCATTTGTTCCTCCAGAATCCCATGCATGTACAACTGAAACTACTTTTTTTCCTTTATTATCAAAACTATTACGATTATATTTTTCTTTATAAAAATCATATACCTTTGTTGCTAAGAAATGAGCGCTTACCGCCTTTGGATCATTAAATGTTGTTGAAGCGCTAGTTGCTAGTATGCCAGGATAATAACTTTCTTCATTTGTAATATCTCTATAATTTACATCATATGTCTCAATTCCTTGCCCTCTTGTGTAATCAGCAAGCGCATAATTCCCACTGGTCTGTTTAGAAATACCAAATGTACGAGTTACGCCTAAATCATCTTTTCCTGTTCCAGTTAATGATGTGAAATTGCTAGTTTTATTTTCCTTAACGGATTCAACATACTCTTCACTTATTTTCAAACTTGATTCTTGTACCATATCTTTTAACATATCGCCATTATGAGCATTCACTAAATAAGTTCCAGATACATAATTTGGTGTTGTAGCAGCAAATGTAACTTGATATGCATTGCTAGCCTGCCCATGATTTTCATCAACAAAAATAACCGCCTTAACTTCTGGTTCAGAAATAAATTTAATGTCGTTTCCGTACTTTTTATAAATATATTGTTTCGCTTCTTCTTTTGATAAATTAATAGGTTTCTTTAAATCTTCTTGTGTTAAATTTTGTGCGCTAGCTCCTGAAATGCTTTTAATAATACCTTTTTTATCTACGTGAGCAGTTAACTGGTGGCCATACACTTCTTTTCCTTCATATATTTGTTGCATGCGCACAAGTGTAGTTCCATCATAAGAACCACGTTTTTGAAGAACCTTGTAATCTACTCCTGTTTCTGCACTAACTTGTTTTGGAGACAAAGCATGCTCCGTATTTTCCTTAAGTGCATCTTTCACTACATTCTCTGGCGCCTTTTTTGATGGTTGTGTAAGATCACCTGTACGGAACGAATCCTCTTGAATTTCAACTTGCATTTGACCAGGTTCCTCTGCATGACCTACTCCATATGGTGTTACACTTGTTAAAACAAATCCTGTTGTTAATGCAACTATAGCTATTTCTTTTTTATTTCCCATGGTATTTACCTCGTATAAATTTCTATTATTTATATGAAACTGCTAAAATGTATACAATCTATTCCTAACATAAAAAGATGACTTTTGTAATCTACAAAAGCCACCTCTTCAATATATAAT
>NZ_JBEUTW010000486.1:0-2447 GCF_040492675.1 Bacillus sp. AP50 | reverse complement strand
CTCTCACACAATGTCATTGTTTAAGATAAAGTTGAGCTTCAAAGTAGATGTAACTTATAGGAGGAAATCATGTTTAAAATAGGGGATTTTTCAAAACTATCTTCCATTAGTATACGAATGTTGAGACACTACGATAAAGTGGAATTACTACAACCAGTAAAAGTCGATGAGCAGAGTGGATATCGATTTTATTCAGCAGACCAATTAAAAAAAGTAAATCAAATTCAAACGTTAAAAGCTATGGGGTTTAATATTGCTACTATTAAAGAAATAATAGAATGCGATAATATAGATACCATAAAAGAGAAATTTTTTAATCGTAGTGCTCAAGTTAAAGAAGACATGAATAACCTCCAAAAACAATTCCGTCTCCTCGAAGACTCAATGAAAATGATGAGAGAGGATGTTGTTGAGATGAATTATCATGTTTCAATAAAAGAAATTCCAGAAAGAACTGTAGCTAGTGTTAGAAAGATTATTCCATCGTATAATTGCGAAGGTGATTTATGGAGTGTATTAATGCAAGAAATTCAAATGGAAAATATTAGTATTTCCCAACCGAGTTATAGTATTGCGGTTTTCCATGATCGTGAATACAAAGAAAATGATGTAGATATAGAAATACAGCTAAGTATTCTTGGTAAGCACGAAAATACAAAAGACGTTGCATTTAAAAAGATTGAATCAACTCATGTAGCTTCCATAACAGTTAATGGAAGTTATGAACAGATGACAGCTGTAAATGAAGCTGCGGCAAAATGGATTGAGACAGAAGGTTACGAATTAGCAGGCCCAATGTTTAATATTTATCATGTGAGCCCAGCGATGGAATCGGATCCTAATAAGTGGGTTACAGAAGTTTGTTATCCAATAAACAAATAAGTAATAAAAAAAGGCATGTTTTATGCCTTTTTTATTTTATTAATATCTCAAAATATATAAATATTCCTCTTTACAGTTTTCGTATCGGACTATATAAGGCAATAAAGACTTCAATTATTTTAGTAAAAGCAGCTAAAGCAAATATAAATACAGGATTGTAGGCTGAAATAATTCCACCTACTAATGCCCCCAATGGCATAGATAATCGTGTAAGTACACGAGAAAAACCTAAAACACGTCCTTGCAAATTGGATGGAACAGTTTCCTGCCGAATTGATGTAACAATCGTATTCCATGTGATATTACATGTCATCGCGATTCCGAAAGCAATTCCGGGAGCAAGCCAATATGTACTCCACAAAGCAAATGTTAACCCAAGCGCTCCTAAAAATAGGAGTAAAGGAATAAGTACACCACGTCGAAATTTCTTTTCTAAAGGAACGGCAATTAAGCTTCCTAAAAGCCCACCTATTCCTATTAAAGTATAATTATAGCCACTTTGTGCGGAGGTAAGATTTAATGTCGATAATAAATAATACATAAGTACACCTAAAACAGCACTTGCTCCAAAGTTACCTACCATAGCTTGAAGTGACAAAGCTATATTTAACCGATCATTTTTGAGCCATTTAAATCCATCAAACAAATCATTTAGTACATTTTGCAATGTTTTTTTATCAGTATTCTTTTTATTTAAGTTTTTCATAGAAGGTAATATAATCACAGCAATTAATGTAGCAATAAATGAAAGAACATTAATCCAAAGTACTTGAAAGCCGCCAATAAAAGATATGAAAAGCCCAGCTATGATTGGACCAAACAAACTAGCCAATTGATTAACCATTTGATATAAAGAATTAGCCTTCGTTAATGATGCACCTGCGATGTGTGGAATGACTGTAACTGTTGTTACATCAAAAAGCATGGACATAACTGCTAAGATAAAAGTAATTACGTATAAATGCCAGACTTCTAATATATGTAATGCATGTAAAATTGGTACGAGACTTACTAAAATAATATTGGTAATATCCGCCATCCAAAGTAACTTTTTTCGATCATATCGATCAACTAGTACACCAACTAAAGGGCCAAATAAAACGATTGGCAATACGTTTACAGCAAATAAAGAACTCATAATTACAGCTGAACCAGTTAATTGATAGGCAATCCAAGGCAGTGCAAAAGTATATAATGAATCCCCGATTCGTGAAATGAGTAAACCAAAAATAAAAATCTTGTATTCTTTTGAAAAAATTGTCTTGACAGTTAATCTTCGTTCTTGTACAAATTTCACAATTGTATGAACCACCTTTAGTAAAGAGGAATTTGAAAATAATCCGTCCAATACGTATTAAATATAGAATTCTGTAAGAAGTTGTTGAATCCTACCTTTATAAGGTTAATTTTATATAAAAGTGTAGGGAATAGAAATTAGGGCGGCTTTTATTGGATGAGGCGGAATGATTCGAGAACAAAAAGGATTGCTAGATAAAGAGTTAATCTTACGACCTTTTCCACAACTTTTGTTTTAGCAGAACTAATAAAAGAGAATCCTATATTAC
>NZ_JBEUTW010000485.1:0-4271 GCF_040492675.1 Bacillus sp. AP50 | reverse complement strand
GATTATACTTGTTTCTTGTGAACAAATATAGAACTGAATTATTAAAAATAAAACATGTAAGATTTATATGTTATAATTTTTCCTATGTGTAAATTTTAGAAAGTTGGAGGAACTTATGGAAGAAACAATTAGTCTAAAAGAGTTATTTCATATCTTAAAAAAACGTTTAGCAATGATCCTCGTAATCGCATTTGGTGCAGCTATAGTAAGTGCTATCATTAGCTTCTTCTTTATGACACCAATCTATCAATCTTCGACGCAAATTCTTGTTAATCAGAAGAAGCAAGAGGGATCGATGTTTCAAGCTGGTGAAGTTCAAACGAATATTCAATTAACGAATACATATAAGGTTATTATTAAAAGCCCAGTAATCTTAGAACAAGTGAATGAAAAATTAAATTTAAATATGACAGCGCAAGAGTTAACGAAAAAAGTTAATGTTGCGAATGAAAAGGATTCACAAGTAATCGCTGTAACAGCTGAGGATAAAGATCCTAAAATAGCTCGTGATATTGCGAATGCAACTGCAGATGTGTTTAAAGGTGAAGTTGCAAAAATTATGAACGTTGATAACGTAACTGTAATATCTAAAGCGGAAGTTGCAGAAAATCAATCTCCGATTAAACCAGCTCCTATGCTTAATATAGCAATTGCTTTTATTGTTGGTTTAATGGCTTCAGTTGGTCTTGCATTCTTACTCGAATACTTAGATAACACAGTGAAAAAAGAAGAAGATGTAGAAAATTTACTTGGTTTACCAGTATTAGGTATTGTAGCTCGTATGGATGAAGAAACATTGAACGTGAAATCACACGCTCCATCATCAAGAAAAGTGAGGGGACAAACAATTGGCTCTTAATTTATTTAAAAAGAAAAAAAATCATCGTCAACGCCGTCAATTAATTGCTCATCAACAACCGAAATCACCAATTTCAGAACAATATCGTAATATTCGAACGAATATTGAATTTGCAGCTGTTGATACGAATTTACATTCATTAATGGTAACATCTGCGAACCCAAGTGAAGGGAAAACGACAACGACAGCGAATATGGCAGTTGTGTTTGCTCAACAAGGAAAAAAAGTATTATTAATTGATGCAGATATGCGTAAACCAGCAATGCATCAAATGTTCCAAGTAGATAATATTTTTGGACTTACGAACGTATTAACACATAGTGAACGTTTAGAAAAATGTGTACAAACGACATCTGTAGACAATCTACACTTTTTAGCTTGTGGTCCAATCCCACCAAACCCGGCAGAATTGTTAGGTTCAAAATCAATGAAAGAACTTCTCGGACAAGCATACAGTATGTATGATTTAGTTATTTTTGATATGCCACCAATTTTAGCTGTAACCGATGCGCAAATTATGGCAAATGTATGCGATGCTTCTATTCTTGTTGTTCGTAGTGAATCAACAGAGAAAGAAACAGCAGTAAAAGCAAAAGGGTTATTGGAGTCTGCAAAAGGTAAATTGTTAGGTGTTGTTTTAAATGACCGTGAACGTGAACAAGGCTTATATTATTATTATGGCGCAAGCTAATTCAAAGGATGAGATATGTTTCAACCATATCTCCTTTTTTCCCTTGAATATGAGATGTCTCATATTCAAGGGAAAAAAGACTGATAGGAGAAAGGGAGGCTGAAAGAATGATTGATTTACATTGTCACATTTTACATGGCATCGATGACGGTGCACAAACAGTAACAGATAGTTTAGCAATGGCACAACAAGCTGTGTCAGAAGGAATACATACTATTGTTGCTACACCACATCATCAAAATGGTAAATATATAAATGAACGTACCTCAATTATTCATCACGTAAAACAACTAAATGATGAACTACAACAACATAACATCTCACTTACTATTTTACCGGGGCAAGAGGTCAGGTTATATGGCGATTTATTAGAAGACTATGAGGCTGGTAAAATCGTTACTTTAAATGAAACAAATAAATACATATTTATTGAATTTCCATCGAATCACGTACCTCGTTACACCGAACAATTATTATACGAATTACGTGTAAAGGGAATGATTCCAATTATCGTTCATCCAGAACGTAATGCCGAGTTAATCGAGCGGCCAGATAAGTTATATAACCTTGTAAATAAAGGGGCATTAACACAAGTGACAGCAGGTAGTTTGGTTGGAAAATTTGGCAAGAAAATTAAAAAATTCTCACTACAACTTGTCGAACATAATTTAACACATATGATCGCATCAGATGCACATAACACAACGTCAAGAGGATTTCATTTAGCGGAGAGCTATGAATTAATCGAGAAAGAATTCGGAATGAATGTTATGGGTGATTTGAAAGAAAATCCGTACTTAGTAATTAGCGGGAAAGCAATTTATAAAGAAGATCCAGAACAAATTCGTCGTAAAAAATTGTTCGGTATTTTTTAATTGAAGAGTTTGGGTGATGTCTCCTAACCGTTATCAATGGGGGCACTCGGTCGTGCTGTGGGTAGAAATTTTTATTTCGAACCTACCTTAGACGCTTGTCGTCGGGAGTATGGCGTGAGGATGGGTTAGATGCCCATAATTTATTTCTAATGGAAACTCTACCTATGGAGTTATAAAAATGACTCTATAGGTAGGGTTTTTGTTATTGTTACATGCAAATAAATAGATTTATAGGAGGAGTATAATTGAAAAAAGTAAGAAAAGCAATTATCCCAGCTGCTGGTCTTGGGACAAGATTTTTACCAGCAACGAAGGCAATGCCGAAAGAAATGCTACCTATCGTCGATAAACCGACAATTCAATACATAATAGAAGAAGCGATTGAATCAGGAATTGAAGACATTATTATTGTTACTGGAAAAGGAAAACGTGCCATTGAAGATCATTTCGATCACTCTTTCGAATTAGAACAAAGCCTTTTAGAAAAAGGGAAGTATGAAATGCTTGAAAAAGTACAAGCTTCCTCAAAAATAAATATTCATTACATAAGACAGAAAGAACCAAAAGGTTTAGGGCATGCAGTATGGTGTGCACGTAAATTTATTGGAAATGAGCCATTTGCGGTATTACTTGGTGATGATATTGTACAAGCTGATACACCATGTTTACGTCAATTAATGGATCAATATGAAGGTACACAATCATCCGTTATTGGTGTACAAACAGTGCCAGAAAATGAAACACATCGTTACGGTATTATCGATCCAGTTGAACAAAATGAACGTCGTTATCAAGTGCGTCAATTTGTAGAAAAGCCAGTTCAAGGAACAGCGCCATCTAATTTGGCAATTATGGGACGCTACGTATTAACGCCAGAAATCTTTATGTTCCTAGAGAATCAGCAGACAGGTGCAGGTGGCGAAATTCAATTAACAGATGCGATTCAACGTTTAAATGAAATTCAGCGTGTATTTGCTTATGATTTTGAGGGAACTCGCTATGATGTTGGGGAGAAGTTTGGGTTTATTAAAACGACAATTGAGATGGCGTTACAACATAAAGAATTAAAAGATGAATTATTGGAGTATATGACTGAACTTATAAAAATAGAAAATATACATGTTTAAAGGTGAGGTGAAAAGGTTGGAAGAAAGAGGATTAATACATAAATCTGTGGAGAAAGAAATAAGCGTAGTGAAAAAAACATCAATTTTCTATGCATTTTTTAAAAGGACACTGGATATTATAGGTGCTATTGTGGGTTTGATAGTATTTTCTCCATTTTTTATTATAATTCCTATCCTTTACATGCGTGGGGATGCAAAAGGACCAGTTTTCTTTAGACAATCCAGAATTGGTAAAGATGGTAAAGTATTTGGTATTTATAAATTCCGTTCTATGGTAGTTAATGCAGAAGAGAAATTAGAAAAAAATGAAGTTCTATATAAGAAATATGTAGATAATAACTATAAGCTTGAGCCAGAGGAAGATCCACGTATTACAAATATAGGGCGCTTTTTACGAAGAACAAGTTTAGATGAACTACCACAGTTTATCAATGTCCTTAAAGGTGATATGAGTTTAGTTGGTCCAAGACCAGTAATTCAGGAGGAATTAAAAGAATACGGCTCTAAAACTTCAGACTTTTTATCTGTAAGTCCTGGTTTAACAGGTTATTGGCAAGTGAGTGGTAGAAGTGATGTAGGATACCCAGAAAGGGTGGATATAGAATTATATTATGTATACAATCAATCTTTAAAATTAGATATTATTATCTTATTTAAAACAGTTTTATTGGTCGTATTACGTAAGGGTGCTTATTAAACATAATAATCACGTTTTTGAG
>NZ_JBEUTW010000484.1:0-5685 GCF_040492675.1 Bacillus sp. AP50 | reverse complement strand
TGTATAAGAGACAGCTATATAAAAAAGTATCATAAAATCATTATTGAATTACATTATACGGATTGATTATTTACTAAATTCCTATGTTTTTCTTTTCTTAATACTGGTATATGAGCAATCACAATTCCAAGTATAGTAATTCCGCCGCCAATTATTGAAACTAAAGTTGGCACTTCTCCTAACCATATCCAAGCAATGAAACACGCAGTTATTGGCGTTAAATATAGAGAACTTGTTGCTTCAGAAGCACCAGCACGAGATATAATATAGGCCAATGCAATATACGGGAGTACTGTTGGAAAGACACCTAAATATATAACACTCAAGTTAACTTCAAGAGGAGCTGCTAATATTTCTTGATAAACTCCGGGTAAGAAAATAAGCATACATACAGTACTAGAAAAAATTGTATATATGGTAAATGGTAAGAAACCGTATTTTTTTAAGTAAGATGTTTGGAAAACGAAAAATAGACTTTCTGAAATCGCCGCTAATAATATAAATAATCCCCCGCTATTTAATTGAATAGCGTCGCCTTGGCTAAATGAAATTAAGGCAATTCCTGCAAAACTCATTACACCACCGATCCAGCCATTTAATTTCATTTTTTCATTCAAAAAAACAGAAGCAAAAATTGCCGTCACTATTGGAGTGACTGAAATTATTAAACTTGCAGATCCAGCATTGACTGTTTTTTCGCCGTAATTTAATGCGATGTGATAAATAGTAAACCCTAAAGCACCAAATATAAAAAATGCTGGGATATCCTTTAAATCCGGTAATCGTAGTTTGTATATAAATGAAAATAACAAAAGTATAAATGAGGCGATTAATAAGCGTAGTAAAGTAAGGTGTTCAGGCGTATAAGATTCAAGCCCCAGACGAATTGCTGGAAAAGCAGTTCCCCATATAAGAATTGTAAAAGCATGAGCACATATAATGCGTAAATCCCATTTTTTATTATGCATGTTTTCTCTCTCTCCTTAATAAACCAACCATTTTTAAATTACCAATTATTTCTTTTCATCATATTTAATAGTTGATACAATGTCTTCAACCGGTTATTTATCGGAAAAACCAACCACTTTGAATCTTTTAAATTAACGAAGGAGTTTTTTATATGACAACCGATAAAAAAGTGCCCAAATATCGGCAGATAATAGACTATATGAAAGAAAAAATTGAAAACGGAGAATGGCCAATTGGAAGTAAAATCCCTAGTCAGCGGCAGTTAGCAAAATTATTTCATGTAAATCGAAGTACTGTAATAACTGCGCTAGATGAACTTATGGCAGATGGTTTAATTCAAGGACAAATCGGAGCAGGAACAATTGTAACAAATAATACATGGTCATTATTAGCAACTAATCCCCCGCCTGATTGGAGTGAATATGTAAAGGCCGGTATTCATAAACCAAGTAAGTTAATGGTGCGAGAAATAAATGAAGCAGAAGCAAATAAAACGCTTATCCATCTTAGTAAAGGTGAACTTGCACCTCATCTTTTCCCGCTCGAAACTATGCAATCTATAATAAAAAACGTCAGTGAGGAATTAGATTATTTCGGATACGAAGAACAAAAAGGTTTTTATCCGTTACGTGAAGCAATAAGCAAATATGTAAGATCATTTGGAATACATGCATCACCGGGTTCTATATTAATAGTGTCTGGTGCACTCCAAGCATTACAATTAATATCAATTGGTCTTTTACATAGAAAATCAACTGTTTTACTTGAACAACCTTCTTACTTATATTCACTTCATGTTTTTCAATCAGCAAATATAAATTTATCCGGTATATCAATGGATTATCACGGTATTTTACCTAATGACTTATTAAAACGAATTAAATATAGTCAAAAGAATAATATTTTATACTCAATCCCTTGTTTTCAAAATCCAACGGGGATATTGATGTCCAAAGAGCGAAGAAAAGAAATATTAAAAATATGTGAAAAAGAGCAGTTGCCTATCATCGAGGATGATATTTACCGGGAGTTATGGATTGATGAATCACCTCCAGCTCCTTTAAAGTCGATGGATAAACATGGACATGTATTATATATTGGTAGCCTCTCTAAAACACTTAGCCCTGGACTTAGAATTGGATGGATAATTGGACCTGAGCCTGTTATTGATAGGTTGTCAGATATAAAAATGCAAACAGACTATGGATCGAGTTCTTTATCTCAAAGAGTAGCTGCTGAATGGATAAATGAAGGTTTTTATGAAGAACATGTAGCAAACGTAAGAATGCACCTGAAAGAACGAAGACAAATAATGATACGAGCTTTAAATAAATATTGTGCAGATATTGCATCGTGGGATATTCCTAGTGGTGGAGTTTTTATATGGCTAAAGGTTGTACATAACATTCCGATGAAAAAACTATTTTCAGAGGCACTATCAAAAGGAATTCTTTTAAACCCGGGACGTATTTATGAAGAAGAATCAGATCAGTACATTCGTTTATCATATGGATATGCTTCTTCAGAACAAATGACTTACGGGGTTAAATTGCTCAGTGAATTAATTCGGAAGTTAACAGCATAAAAAAATCCTCTTTTGTTTTTGGAGGATTTTTTTACGTATCTTATTTACCACAATTTCATTTCCTGCCCTAATAAAATAAGTTCTTCATAAGGATCTCCGTCAATATTTAATACTTGAGCAAAAACAGGTTCTGTTTTTAAACCTTGTTCCTTTAAGTGAATAACTTCTTCCCTTATATGGGGATGCTGCATTAATAACATGTGTTCCACTATCATATGTCTATATGCATTTTGATTACGCACTGGCTTAGGTTGAGCAAATAATTCAAATTCAAAACCTTCGAATTCAAAATTCACCTTTATCGATTCAGTACCTTTCATTTTTTTCTTTTTTATATTGAACCCTCTATAAGAACCATATAAAGATCTCATTTCCTGCTCAAAAACATCAAAGTTATATACTTCCATTACAATATCTAAGTCAGATTGAGGAGTATCAATTCTTATCGGGATTGTCCCGCAAAGAACGGGATTATATAAAGCTAAATCCTCCATTATGTTTAGGCTATTCAAAACATCATATATTTTTTGTTGCTTGTCATTGCCCGATTGTAAATATGTAATAGATGTAAACATGGAAGTCTCTCCTTCATTTCACGTAATACGTGTCTCACTAAACTCAAGAAAAATTTGTCCGTTTAAACTTGTTCTTGAAGTACCTTTACTTCAATATATTAAAGTGAATAAACAATATGTTTCAACTTTTCTCCTATGTTGCAATACTATAAAAATAAAAAGGGAGGAATTATGATGAGCATTTTCAACATTCTTTTAACCATCCACATATTATTTGGAACGATATGTTTAATAACTGGGATAATAGCGATGGTTGCTCAAAAGAAGAAAGGTAAACATACGGAATGGGGTGAAATATATCACGCATCCTATGTCGTTATCACCGTTACTGCCATTATATTATCCATTATAAACTGGGATAAAATCGCATATTTATTTTATGTAGCAATTTTCTCTTATTCATTTGCGATTTATGGATACCTCGCACGAAAAAAACGTTGGAAGAATTGGCTTCACCACCATATTAGAGGTATGTTAGGCTCTTATATCGGTGCTGTTACTGCACTTTTAGTAAATGTCGGTATTCATATTCCCTTAATTAATTTATTGCCGCCTATATGGTTTTGGTTTTTACCTACATTAATCGGTATTCCTCTCGTAGCCAGTGTATCAAAAAAATATAAAAAGCGTAGTTAAACTTCATTACATTTTCGTTACTTTCTGATGATTATTATGAAAAATCATACTCAATGTAATATTTTATTTATAAATTCAAGATCGTATTGCTTTAAGTTAGTCACTTAGCGCTAAATAAGAAGAATCCAATAACAGTATTGGATTCTTTTTCAAATTTCATTTCAATATCGGCTTTATGCATTCAATGATGTTACCATTTGGACCAAAAACCATCTTTGTATACTTGTGGGTACTTGTTTTATTGGTTCAGTGATAATTACACCATTATAGTTTAAGATTGTAATAACGAATGTAAACGATCCGGGTAATTCGTAAACATCCCATCAACGCCCCATAAAAGTAACTTTTTCATATCTTTTTCATTATCTACAGTAAATGGATGAACTTCTAATCCGTGTTTCTTTATTCTCTTTACATAAGCGGAATCAATATATTTATAGTTCATCCCAAGACCGATGCAGTATGTTTTATACTTTTTTATCTCTAATTCAGTTAATTGAACTGACTTTTTGTAAGGTAGTAATTGTACTAGCGGTAAAGTAACATCTAAACTATGAATTTTTTGCAGACTTTCTTCACTAAATGATTGAATAATAACGTTATCACTTATTTCGTAGTGCTTTATAATTTCTAATAGCTTCTCTTCCATACCAGCGTATTCATCTGGTGATTTTGTTTCAATATAATAGTTTGCACCATTCCCGAACGTTTCAATAATTTCTTCTAGTGTTGGGACTTTAGCATCTTCAAAGTCTTTCTTTGCTAAACTTGGATGCTTTTCATTGAAAAAAGAACCTGCATTAAGTTTCTTTATTTCTTCTAATGTATGTTCCTTAACTAGACCCGTACCATTTGTAGTGCGGTTTACTGTTTCATCATGCATAGCTACTAAATGTCCGTCTTTTGTCATTTGAAGATCAATTTCTATATAATCTCCTTTTAATTGTTGTCCTAATTTATACGCTGCTATTGTATGTTCCGGCGCATACGCAGAAGCGCCTCTATGTGCAATGTTTTTTATATGATTTGCTTGATTAATAGCTTTCGTGTACTTACGTTCATCTACTTTATGTAAAACGAAAGTACCTAGTAATATAATGGTGCAAATGATTGTAATGATATATATCTTTTTCATAATGATGTATTAACTCCTACATGAAAGCAATTTGGATCGAATAATTTATTCAATTAAATGTCGATTTTCAAATACAGTCATTTGTCCAACAGATTGAAAACCAGCCTTTTTATAAATATTAATCCCATCAGGTGAAGCTTGTAATACGCATTGAGAAACTTTCAATTGTTTTGCTTCTTGCAGCAAGTAATTAAACATAGTGGAGCCAAATCCTTGCCCTCGCATTTTTTCTTTAGTTGCTATATCATAAATACCAATACTATCTTTTGTACATACTAATGAACCAACAGATACGACTTCATCTTTAAAAATCCCTAAATATAGTTTCATATTTTCACTATTCCATAAATCGAAAGAAGCAGTTTCATTATAAAATGTTTGCACATGTATACCTTCCTCTGATGTACCAAATAGATTAGCTAACGTTTCCCCAAACTTTTTAATTTGTCCTAACGAAGATGCTCTTTGTATCGTAAAACCTTCTGGCATTTTTATTGTTGGTTGAATTGTCTTTAAGTCTGCTACCATCGCAATATTTTGTTCTGCTTCTTTTAAGCCAAGTTTTATTAATTCGTTTTTTATAGCCTGTTCATAGCTATTATCCCAAAACCAAACACACATTGGAAACTTCTTTTTATTATAGTTGTTTATCACTTTATATAATTTCTCAATGTCTTCCGTTACATCATTGTTTAGTAAAGTAATGATATTAAATGTATCTGCAGGTAAACCACAATCTACAGCAATGTAGTCCTTCGTTTCTTTTACATTCATTCCATGTACAT
>NZ_JBEUTW010000483.1:0-1952 GCF_040492675.1 Bacillus sp. AP50 | reverse complement strand
GAAAAGGATGTTAAATCTTTTTTATAAGATAAATGATACATATCGATATTTAATTAAAGAAAGAGAAAGTAACTATTGTTAGCTTTATGAGAATTGGGAACTAATAAAACATATGTAGGTTTTGGTATGGAAAAGGAAATAAGGTGTATTGAAATGAATGCAAAGTTTATGGAGGAACAATCATGTTGAATTATGGTGTGAAGATGAAAAAGTTACTATTAGTGGGAGCTATAATAGTAAGCGTATTAAGTACGGAAAGTATGATGAATTATCATGCGGCCAAAGCTAAGGTGAAAAAAGTAGAACACCAGCCTAAAAATATAATTATGATGGTTATGGACGGAACGAGTTCAACGGCGACAACATTGGCTCGCTGGTATAAAGGGGCACCGCTTACGTTAGATCAAATTGTAACAGGAGGTGTTCGTACGTTTTCGGCGGAATCAGCTATTACAGACTCGGCGCCAGCAGCAACAGCTTTAGCAACTGGAAATAAATCGAATTCAGGATATGTAGGTGTATTACCTTCTATTGTAAGTTCGCCTAGCTTACAGCCAATAAAAGAAGAAGACAAGTTACGGCCGGTCGCAAACGTATTAGAAGGCGCAAAACGTACTGGTCGTGCAACTGGCATTGTTGCTACATCTGAAATTCAGCATGCTACTCCGGCCGGATTCTCCGCTCACCATGTCAATCGCAAACATTTTGACGTAATTGCGAAGCAGCAAGTATATCAAAATATAGATGTCGTATTAGGCGGGGGAAAAGCGGCGCTGTTACCTATGAAAAGTAATGGAATCCGAAAAGATGGTGAAAATTTAGTAAAGGTGATTCAAGACAAAGGATACGATTTCGTTGAAACGAAAGATGCGTTATTGAACTCCAAATCTAATAAAATTTGGGGCTCTTTCTCACATCATGCTCTTGCGTTTGATATGGATCGTATAGCAACAAATCCAGAACAACCAACACTTTCTCAAATGACAGAAAAAGCAATTCAAACATTATCAAAAGATAAAGATGGCTTCTTTTTATTCGTAGAAGGTAGTAAGCCTGATTGGGCAGCTCATGCTAATGATCCAATTGGGATGATTAGTGATGTATTGGCATTTGATGAAGCGGTAGCAAAGGCGTTACAATTTGCGAAGAAAGATGGGGATACGATGCTCATCGCTTTAACTGATCATGGTAACAGCGGCATCTCTATAGGGAATAGGAATACGACAAAAGGATACAATACTACACCGGTTTCTGCATACATTGATCCATTGAAAAAGGCGAAAATGACACTTGAAGGAACTATAAATAAACTGAAATCTGATTTATCAAATGTAGAAGATGTAGCTAAACTATACGGTTTGGATAATCTAACTCATGATGAAAAAGAAAAATTAAAAGTGGCAAAAAAGAAAATGGATGTAGGACGAATTCTTACTACATTATTGGCTAATCGTGCAAATATCGGCTTTACGACAGGAGGACATACAGGTGAGGATGTATTCTTACATTCTTATGGACCTCAAAAACCAGAAGGCTTAATCCAAAATACAGACATTGCGAAGACGATGGCGAAAGCGATGGGCTTTAACTTAGAAGAAGTAACGAATAAAATATTTTTAGAGAGTGAACAAGCCTTTAAGAAAATCGGTGCAACTGTAACAGCCGACAAAACCGAAGGAGCAAACCCGTTACTCGTAGTAAAACATAATAAAGTAGAAGCACAATTATTTGGTAACAAAAATATAATTCGTATCAATGGTAAAGGGTATGAATTAAGAAGTATTATTGTAGAGAGTAATGGAAAGTGCTATGTACCAGAAGAAGCAATTCAACTATTTGTAAAGCATTCTCGTTAAAAAATTGCCAACCAGTTAAGTTAACTGGTGGCAATTTTTTGTGTTTATTCTAAATATAAGTGTTCGAATTGTTTTGTAAATTTTTCCATATGAGGC
>NZ_JBEUTW010000482.1:0-2801 GCF_040492675.1 Bacillus sp. AP50 | reverse complement strand
CCAGAAGTATTAAATGCTATGAATGAGCGTGGAACTAAAGGGCAAGTTATTTCTGATCCATCAACTGGTATAGCATACTTACAAACTGAAGTATTACCTAATGGTGATTTAGACAAAATCACAACTTGGATGGATGAAAGACCTGAAGGGAAATGGTTTTACGACTATATAAAAGTTAAATAATAGTTAAAGCCGTCCTGTTGGGCGGCTTTTTAAATTACATCTTCAATTATTTCGTTTTCGATTTCTTCTATTTTAGTAAGTTCTACTTCAAAATCTTTGATTTCTAATAGCCCATCTTCACCTTTACCAAATACTTTCATCTCAACATTCTTTACATTTTGCAAGGCACGATATATTTTACTTGAATAATTAGGGGCGATTGTAATCATGCGAACTTCTTCATCAAAACAAGTTGGATAATAAGCTGATTGCCATGTAATTCCTTTATCATCATCAACAATTTTTAATTCAATAACACATTTAACTCCATTTTTATCTTCAGCTAAAATATCGATGACACCATATTCTACTTTGTGTTGCCTTTCAACAAATGTCATACCATCTTCAATTAGGTCTATAAAATCACATAGAAAATCCTCTAGTAGGCTCTCAGTGCTATTAATTATTTCGTTAGTTATTAATTTCTTCCACATCATGTCCATTTTTTCTTTCTGTTCTTTAATATCCTTGTTGTTTTCCCATTCCTCTCGAGGCATACAGTAAGTCGAACATAGGCCGAAAAATACAGAAGGTTCTTTACTAGTAATATCCTCTACATGTGACCAATCAAGATTATTTATTGAAAATAATATTTCACTTTGTAATAATTGTTTAGTTTTCTCAGGTGTCTTCTCCCAAAAACCATGAAACCAGTATTTTGTTTCTTTTGTGTTAGATAATCTTTCTACCTCTTTTTTTCTAAAACACTCTTTGCAAAAAAAACTCCCTAATTCAAAAAAGAATACTTGTGATTTTATCGAATCTATAATTTCTTCATCTTGTGTAACCATGAGTAACTTTCCTGTATTAAAATCCCATTCTGGCAGGGCGTTATCGAAAGCATAAATATAATATCTTCGGTTCTCATATTCTCTGTATTCTATTTTTACACAACCGTATTTTTCCAAAAAGGTATCTTTATCGAGTAAAAGTTCCACACCATTATTAAAATAATCATCCATCACCTAACACCTCCACTAGCATTATGGAAATGTTAGGTGAATATTATACAAAAAAATATATAGCCACCTTATTGCGCAGCTTTTTATATTTTTATCTAATACCTTCTTAAAAAACCTTTCTAAAAGAACGTTAGTTCGCATCTAATCAGAACGAATGTTCTGTTGTTTAAGGAGGAAATGACAGTGTGTGACTATTCAATATTGCCAAATCGAATTGCCTTATGTGTAGATCTTCGTTCGTTTTACGCCAGTGTATCGTGCATCAAGATAGGATTAGATCCTCTACATACCAAGTTAGCTGTAGTTGGTGATGTGAATAGGAGTGGCTCAATTGTTTTGGCTGCAACTCCACCATTAAAAGAGTTAGGCGTAAAGAAAATGGCAAGAGCCTATGAGATTCCTCGTCGAAAGGATATTCTTGTTGTGAATCCAATTATGGGGAATGCACGATAGGAATTGGACCTAATCCTTTAATGAGTAAGGTAGCACTGAGAATACTAAAGATTAATCTGTACATAAATAAGATGCGTATGATAGCAATATTTAGCAACTAATTTTGGAGTGTACATTATCTGTGTACATTAATCTGTAATGATATAAGGAGATTTTTGTATGTCTAAGTATATTTTTTGCTAAGTTTTTTAAAGATACAGTTCATATCTAGGTTTAAAGTTAAGGAGAATTTTAAAAGGTTGTTAATTAAATGGAATTATAAGATGCTTTTATTTAACAGTTCATATACAATAAAATGTAGAGATCTCATTGAAGTAAAATAGTTGATAATAAAATTATTTTATCAGTACATAAAAATATTAGATATTGAGTAAAGTTTTATTAAATAAGCTCATGGTAATCCTATATGAAATGAAACATACGAAAGTGGTGAGAAAATTGAATTGGCAACATTTTCAAACTTATAACGATGCCCCGACGCAAGCTTTTGAAACTATGTGTAATCAATTATTTGAACTTTGGTGTAAAAGAGAATATAAATATTCTTTAGATTCAGTTACTGTAGTTAACGGAAGTGGTGGTGACGGTGGAGTAGAAGCATTCGCTACTTTAAAAGACAGTTCAATAGTCGGTGTACAAGCTAAATGGTTTCCTTCTAGTATAACCGCTGGTCAAATGACTCAAATAAAAAAATCTATTAAAACAGCAATGGAGGTTCGACCAAATTTAATCCGATATATTGTATGTATTCCTAGAGATTTAAATTCAATAAAAAAAGGAAAAGATGGTAAGATTGTTACTAATACAGAATCAACTAGATGGGATTCATTAAAAAAAGCAATTAAAGAAGAATATCCATTGTTAGAAATAATCCTGTGGGATGAAACAAAGATATTATTTCAACTTCAACAACATGAGGCTAACGGTATATATAGATATTGGTTTGAAAAATCTGAAATAAGTTATGAGAGTTTGGAATATTCTTACAACCGCCAGAAAAGTGGATGGCTTTCTCAAAAGTATATACCTAACCTTCATCAAGAGGGGGCTATTAACAATCAGGTATTACAGTACTTAGGTACCTCAGAAACTAGAAAAAATATATTTGTTCAATTAAAAAATATAAAAGAATTATGTAATTGTATTAAGCGTTCGATAGACGAT
>NZ_JBEUTW010000481.1:0-3618 GCF_040492675.1 Bacillus sp. AP50 | reverse complement strand
CTGTATACAGATTGTATTGGATTTGCAAGTATTAATTTTAAAATACAAAATTAATTGGTATTGTTTAAAAATTTTTATTATAGCTATCATGAATTTACTAATACAACTCCACCTATAAAGGTTACGATTCTAAAAAATATTAGATTTTCAAATATTCTTCTTCGCCTGCTGAAACTCTTACAGCGAAACGGACGAAAATCCCCATCGATACAGGGAGAAAACAGTCTTTAATATATTAGGTGTCGTTTACAATTGGACCATGTCTGATAATTAAGCCGCTTAATTTTAAAAATGAAACCCGTTAGGATTTATTTGATATGCAGAATCCCCAATGATTTGCACTGGTTTTTAGAATAAGAAAAAATCCCTTCTGAAACTGACCTTTCTTAGCCTTAGCTTGATAGCAATGTGGCGGTACCCCATCGCTATCAAGCTAAGACTTTAAAGAAGCCCCTAAACGATAATTTTGTGTTTTTTACAGCACCGAAGTTCATTTTTATAGTTTTTGGGTAACCTTTTTTGTTAGGGTGATAGATATGGGGGCTAAGTCATAAATGTTTAAAAAAGAGCTCGTCCTATCTTTTCTGTACGAGAAACAAGATAGATTGACCTAGTACTGTGGAAATCTTTAATGGGTACAGAACAAAGAGATAAATGACCTATGTGTTCTGAAATTGTTCGAAACACGCTCTTACTTTATTTAATTGATTCATTCTTTTATAAAAAAGTCTGTTCATTTCTATGATCCTTCAACTAACGCCATCCACCCATTGAACAAAAAGGAAAAAGTAAAGTTAACTCTTTTTCCCATAAGGAATAATGACTTTGTTCAGTAATCATTATCATTTTGCTAATGTAATGAACTTACTTTATTAATTTTCAACGGATACCCTCTTCATTAATCGCTTTAATTTATTTTCTGTATCCGTTTCCCCTACTGGCGTATAGATACTACACCGTAAATCCATATCACCTTGAACTTGAAAAGAAGTTAAATTAAACAGCATTTTGCCTGCTTTAGCATGTCTGAATTCAATTATCATGTCTGGAGCCTTACTCACTTGACTTTCTTGCCATAAATTCTGGAATTCTGGATGGGAACGACTCATTTCTTCAATAAACTGGCTGTACCATTCATCGTCTAAATAGCGTCCATAATAGGTACGGAAAATAGCAAGAAAACCTTTCACGAAATGTTCCCAATTGACGGCCAATGCTTTTAACTCTTTTCTAGTGAATACTAAACGAATCAAATTTCTTTGATCATTTGGTATTTGTTCAAAATCTAAAAAAACATGAGCAGCTGCAGGATTCCAGCCCATAATATGGCAATGTCGATCCGTAATGATAGTTGGACAATATGTTAATTCATCTAGTATTCGTATTAAAGAAGGGCTAAGCTTTGATTGATCCTTTTTTGGACTTGTACTTTCTGAATTTGTTTCGAATGCCAGGTCATATAAGTAGTCTGTTTCATCATTATTTAATTGCAAAGCTTTAGAAATACAATCAAGTACGATTGTAGAAACCTTTATATCTCTTCCTTGCTCTAGCCATGTATACCAAGTGGTGCTTACACCTGCTAACTGCGCAACCTCTTCTCTTCGTAACCCAGGTGTTCTTCTCCGGTTTCCGGCAGACAAACCAATAGACTCTGGACTAATTTGGGCACGCTTAGCTTTTAAGAATGCCGACAGAGCTTTAAGCCTTGTTTTATTATTCATTTTTAAAACTCCTTATCTTATCAATTTATCCTAGTAGTAGTTATACTAGGATAAATCCCCCCTTGTAATAGGATAAATTGACTGTAAAATACAAGTATATTATTGATTGGAGGGAATGCAAAGTGGAAAGAGTTGTGATTACTGGTATGGGCGTAGTTTCTCCTATAGGAAACGACATCAAAACATTTTGGAACAATCTAATTAAAGGGGAATCTGGTATAGTCAATATCGATACTTTCGATGTTACCAATCATAAAACAAAAATTGCGGGTATCGTCCAAGATTTTGATGCAGATGAAGTTTTAGGAAAGAAAGAAGCAAGACGTTTAGATCGTTTTTCTCAATTTGCTTTGGCTGCAGCTGAACAAGCTTGGTCAGATTCTAAGTTAGACCTCGATCGTATAGATGTAGAAAGGTTAGGCGTATACGTGGGTTCAGGTATTGGAGGGATTGAAACCTTGATTGAAAATGTTGATGCACTTAGGCAGAAGGGACCAAGAAGAGTCAGCCCAACTCTAGTACCTGCCATAATGTCTAATGCTGCTGCAGCACAAATTAGTATCAAGTGGAATGCGATGGGACCTTCTATGTCACCTGTTTCTGCCTGTGCAATTGGAAATACATCTATCGGGGAAGCCTTTAGACTAATTCGTTCTGGGGAAGCTGACGTTATATTTGCGGGTGGAACAGAGTCAGCTATAACAGACTTATCAATAGCCAGTTTTGGTAACGCTACAGCATTATCAACAAGAAACGATAATCCCACTAAAGCTAGTCGTCCATTTGATGAAAATCGAGATGGATTTGTCATGTCAGAAGGAGCTGGAATTCTAATCTTAGAATCTTTATCTCATGCTTTACATAGAGAGGCAAAGATTTATGCAGAAGTCATTGGATATGGTGCAAGTTCAGACGCATACCATATCGTAGCTACACATCCGGAAGGTAAAGGTGCTTATCTTGCAATGAGATCAGCTTTAAAAAATGCCAATATATCGCCTGAAGAAGTTGATGTTATTAGTGCCCATGCAACAAGTACAAAGGTGGGGGACATCTCTGAAACGATGGCTATTAAGCAACTGTTTGGAAAACAAGCTTATCAGATTCCGGTAACAGCTAATAAATCTATGCTTGGTCATATGTTAGGGGCAGCTGGTGGAGTTGAAGCAATTGCTCTAGCAATGAGCTTAAAGGAAGGGACAGTTCCTCCAACAATTAACTTAGAAAATCTTGATCCATTATGTGATCTGGATTATGTACCATCTGTTGCTCGCCAAGTGAAAATAAATATAGGTCTATCTAACTCATTTGGTTTCGGAGGTCATAATGCAGCCATTGTTTTAAAGAGATACGAGTGAATAAATTTCTCTCGTAAATTTAACCGTTTACTCTAGAAACGGTTAGATTTATTCAATTAAAAAAAGGAAGAGAGAGTGAGAAAATGAATATTAGAGTAGCAACTGCATTAGACTACCCTAATTTAAGAAGGATATATTTAGAATCACGGCGTGAAAGTTTTCATTGGCTAGATAGAAATGAAATGACTATAGAAGATTTTGATAAACATACTGAAGGAGAACATATACTACTAGCAGAGGAAGATAATCATATCCTCGGATTTGCTTCTTTATATTTACCTGAAAACTTTATACACAATTTATTTGTACATCCTGAGTTCTTTGGTAAGGGGGCTGGAAGACAGTTACTTCATGCTTCCATAGAAAAGATGAATACACCATTAAGATTAAAGTGTGTTTCTAAAAATCAAAAAGCATTAAAGTTTTATGAGAATATGGGCTGGAAAAAAGTTATTGAAGAAGGTGAGCTAGAAGAAAAATATTGGGTAATGATATATGAGAGGTAGCACCACATCGCTATCTAGTGAACCGTTTTA
>NZ_JBEUTW010000480.1:0-6301 GCF_040492675.1 Bacillus sp. AP50 | reverse complement strand
ACTTAAATATTTAAATATTTTTTATTTTCATCAACCACACTCCCATAAAACTGCATATTTTATTTTCAAAAAGTATGTTCGAGTATTTACAATCATCCCTTCCCTTCTCCAAATAAAAACAAAACCTCAGCTATGTTGTATTAGCTGAGGTTTTGTTTTTTCACGAAGTAATTGTGTATTTGCTCTATCGCGTTAACATCCATTAATTCTTTACCGTACTCCATGATGCGATAAATGGTTGCTGTAGACGGATTACCGTATTCCGCTAAAATAGCTATAAAATCCGCCTTTAACAATTGAATTTGTTCCTCTTCTTCCACCCAAAGATAGAAGCGCTCATCCCACGTATATAGCTTTCCGCCAGTTACACCAAGGTTATATAAGCGATTCGACAGGTTAATTACGTCATCTAGCGTAGCAAACTCATATAATATATGCTCACTTTCATCTAGAGTCACTTGCATTTCAATAAACTCGTCACGGAACTCATCATCTGTATCCATTTCTTGATTTTCTTTCGTTACAATTACAACCATCCCTTGTGCTTGTAGAGAAAACACTTCAACTGCAATCGGACCATCTGCTTCAAACCCTAATTCCTTATTTGCTTCTTGCATCATATCACGAAATAATTGCTGTACTTTCGGTGCATTTCTCCATAAATCTTCTTTCGTTAATCCTCGTTCAGATAAATCATCAAATGTTAGAAAAATTTTTATCTTATTGTAATTTAATCGTTCCAGCCTCATCTCATACCCTCCCTACGTAACCAATGCATCTAATTTTTATTATATGAAATAGAAAATAGATGGTTCTTTTCGAACAACTATTCCGACATTTTTAACCATCCATCCCATTCTTCTTTCGTATCACCAATTAAGATTGTTTCAATGTCCAACTGGTTTAGAACGCCTAGCTTTCCGATAAATCCAACAGAAAGAGATTCCCTTTTTTCTTGTAATAAATTTATAAAGTTCATCGTCTTTTTCATTTCTTGTTCGTCAGCAAAAGATATAAATACATATTTCGGCTGTATTTCCTCTACCGCTGATAACATACCATCTTCAGCTAAGCTTGTCCTAATATATATCGCCTCATATCCTTTTAAGCGTAAATAAGTTGAAAAAATAAATCCTTTCAATGCATCCTTTTCTAACACAATAACTTTGTGTAAAGAGGAAAACATTGAGGCATTGTGATACACCATCCCTAGACGCGTTTGTAAAAATGATAGTGCATATTGAAATTGCACCATTGAAATCTCATTATTATTTTTTGACGTTAATAATTTGTCTGTCACTCGAAGAACAATACTGGCAACAACCTTCTCTGTTGAATATATACTAAAAGCTTCGTTTAATAATGCAGCAATTGTAATTTCATCAAATTTTAACAAAGCTTGTAGCAAATCGTCCACTAAAACAACTTCTTTATCGAAATGTATCTCTTTTTGAACTGTACTCTGCAAACGATTTTCTTCTAATAATTGAACTGCTTGTCCAATCATCATACCGGAAGAAACTTTTTCCATTAACCATTTTAAAATTTGAATATGCTCTTCTGTATATAAACGATGCCCAGCTTGATTCCGCTTTGGGGCAATAATTTGATATCGTCTTTCCCATGCACGAAGCGTACTCGGCTGAACTCCAATTATATTCGAAACGGCTTTTATATTGTATTTCCCATTAAGAGTTGGCATCATTTCCCTCCGCACAATGTAATGATGTGTGTTTGAGCAGGTGCTCGGAAACGAAGTGGTATCAATGTTGTTCCATACCCATTACTAACAAAGAGAATCGTATTTAAATGGTTATATACGCCACCTTTTAAATATTTTTTAGATGGGAATAATCGGATTTGCCCTCCATGCGTATGTCCACTTAAGACAAGTGAAATCTGTTCATTTCCAGACATTTTTTTTATTATATCAGGGTTGTGACTAACTAGGATACGAAAACCATCTTCTTTACAATCCGCCAATGCCAAATCTAGACGATCACGGTGCAATCCAACATCATCTATACCGAGCAAACAAATTTTCTCGCCTAATTCAGACTCAAATACCACTCTTGTATTATCTAAAACTTTTACGTTATTTTCTAATAATAACGCATCTAATTCATGATATTCTATCTCATAATCATTGTTTCCCCACACAAAATATACAGGAGCTATCTCTCTTAACTTTTGAATATTCGCAGAGATTTTTGATAAAGAGACACCTTTCTCTGCTAAATCTCCTCCGATAATTACGAGATCTACTTTTCCTTTTACTTGTTCAATTAACAAATTCGAAATGACTCTTCTATGAATATCAGAAATAAAAAACACATTTACTTTTTGAAAACTTTTCGGAAATTCTTTAAATACTAAAGTATGTTCCAACACCGTATTACGCATCGCTTCTTTATACATCACAAGAAGCAATAAAATCCCCATGCCTATGAGAGTACTGAATAATATAATCCATATCATATTTTTGACTCCCCTCCTCATAAAGATAATCCTAGGCTTTTATAACAAACGGTGATCGCTTAACTCACTAACTTTCTTGCTTTGTGGACTTATCTTTTATCGGAATTTTTAATTCTTGACCTGCACTCACTTCATCGTCTTGCAAGTTATTATACTTTTTAATTACTTCAATTCCATTTCCATCTGAAAAATATTGCTTCGCTATACTTTCTAAAGTTTCTCCCTCTTTCACAGTATGCGTTATTACTTTTTCAGAATGTTTCTGCGACTCAGATTTAGCTGAATCAAAGAAGATTACTTCAAACGCACTTTTTCCGGCATTATTACTATCACCCTTCACCTGAATATATTTATCCGTGTACCACAAAATACTAATCGGCAGCAGAATGAATAGAAATGTTAAAACCCGGACGAAAATGTGATTTATTTTAAACTTTTGTTTTTTTTCTTTATTTCTATGAATTTCACTACGCGGCGGTAAACTTTCTTTTTCTTCCACTCGCTCAACTTCTAATTCCTCTTCAAAATCAGGAATTCGTTTCCTCATGTTGTTCACCACCACCTTCCATTTATTTTCTTAATTGGAGTCCCATTATAAAATCAACAAGAAAGTGTGCAAAGATTGTTATAAACAAATTTCCTGTCCATTCAAATACATAACCAAAGACAAAACTAATGAAACAGACGAAACAAAACAAAAATGGCTTTGTTATATAACGAATATGTAACACTGCAAATACGAAGCTCGCAATTACAATTCCAAAATGAGTCTGTACTACACCTCTAAATAAAAATTCTTCTGCAAAACCAATTAAGAACGTAATAACGAGTAAGTGTAGAACGGACATTCCTCGAAACATCTTATCGTTAATACCACCATCATCAAACCAAGACTCCGGAAACACTCGCATTGCAACATAATCTAATAACACAATACCAATCGCTAACAAACCACCTATAATAAGTATAGATACTGGTTCCCATTTCCATAAATTAAAGACTTCTTTTACATCTTGAAATAATATATATGCCAGTAAACAGCCAATACCGATAATAATTAACTGTGTTATATATAGATTCAGCCTTATTTCCTGCGGACTCATATCTTCAACATCATGCCTTTGAATGTTCATCATTCCTCCATCTTTTCTAGGCCGAAAAGCTTTTGTAACTCTGTTTCCCAATTATAGTCGAAATCCGATTGTTGCGCTCGTCTTTTTTTATAATCTTCTTTTATAATACCGCAATAATCGCAGCAATTAATTAACTCTTGCTCTTTCCTATAACCGAACTGTTGCAGCACATATTCACGTCTACACCCTTTAACTTGTATCCATGACTTCATATTTTCTAGCTCACTATATTTATTACGCAACCTTATTTCTACTTCAGCTATTAATCGGTTCATAATTTCATCTGACAAACCTTCTAATAATAATCTTCGTTGTTGTATAATTCCAACCTGTTCGAGATGATAACGAACGAAACGCCAATATTGCTCATTAAATCTTGCTGCATTATAACAAATTTCTTCTACATCTTCTATTGGTAATTCTTTCGTTTGAAACATTCTTTCTTGTAGTAAAGAAAATAAAAATTGTATTTGTGACTTACTTGGCAATTCATCCTCAATGATTGAAATTGGTAAATCATGATCCAACGGACTACATAATAAAATAGCTATACTCGGTTCGCCATCTCTTCCAGCTCTTCCGATTTCTTGTAAGTAAGAAGCTATATTAGTTGGATAATGAAAATGAATAATATATCGCGTATTCGCCTTATTTACCCCCATACCAAATGCACTTGTGCATATTACAAGTTGCAGTTGATCGTTCATAAACTGCTGTTGAATTAGCATACGCTCTTCATGTTCCATACCACCATGATAAAAAGCTACACCAGTAACACCTTTTCCTCTCAAGTATTCCGTTAACCTTTCTGTCCACGCTCTACTTGAGCAATATACAATCCCCGGCCCTTGTAAATACATCACCTGCTCTAAAAGCGCCTCTTTCTTTTCTTCTATCGTCTCTACAAATTGCACATCCATTGCAATATTAGGACGGTCAATAGAGTATACATGTTCCGCGGCACCCTTTAAATTTAAACTATTTGCGATATCCTGCAGTACCCCTTTTGTCGCTGTGGCTGTCAATGCTAATACTGTAGGAGAACCAATATTTTCAATAACTACATTTAGTTTTTTATAGTCCGGTCTAAAATCATAACCCCATTGAGAAATACAATGAGCCTCATCAACAACAAATAATGAAATATGAATTTTCTTCAATTCCCTAATTAATAACTCCGACTGTAACATCTCTGGTGAAACAAAAATAAATTTATATGAAGATAATTTTTTCATCGCTTCTCTTTTTTCATTTAATGTCCGAAAACTATTAAATGCTATTACTCGGTTTTTCACAACATACTTTAATTGTGTTACTTGATCTTCCATTAAAGATAATAACGGTGATACAACAAGCACTGTTCCTTCTCGCATAAGCCCCGGAAACTGATAGCACATAGATTTCCCTCTTCCAGTCGGAAGCATTGCTATCACATCTTTTCCTTCTAATAAATCTGTAATAACTCCTTTTTGACCTGGACGAAATTCAGAATATCCAAACCACTTATATAAATATTCTTCAAGTTTCATTTACACCCTCCATCCGCGCTAATACAAGACGAACTTCAAAATAAGAGATATCTTCTCCAACCGCTTGTTTCAAAACACGTAACTTCCGCGTTTGCAATGCTTCAATTACTTTTATTACTTTGTCTATCTTTTCTTTTTCCATAAACATTTCAATAGAAAAATCTTTTTCTCGCAAAGCAATTTCAACAAAATGATCTTCTATCGTTGCAACCTTTAAATTCCGAATCGTCGCTATTTCTTCTAAAGAACGTCCTTGTCTCCAAAAATTATATGTTTTTTTCGTCGATAAACTAAATAATTCAGCTCTCTCATTTGGATAAGATATAATTTCAGCTAATAGTGGAAATTCATTTTCTTTATCACGAACTTCTTGTATAAAGAAATGCATTGTACCCCAAAATAAAAAATACACTCTGAATATATCTTGTTTCGTAATTTCTGCTAATTGTTGCAATGTACAACCAATACGTTCATAACCCGTTAGTCGATATGTTACAATCGTCGCTTCTATCGTATTGCTCTTTTCTAAAAGATTATGTACTTCCGTCCATAGTTTTCTCGCCAACTCACTTCTCTTATATGGTATTCCTGTTAGAAAACGTTTCACCCACATCATTATTTCTGTATCTTGCTGAATTGGGATAAACTTCGTATTATTCTGTTGTAAATTTGATATAGTTTGAATAATTAATGATAATCTTTTCCAAAATGTTTCACCTAATTCACCATAATGTAAACCATGCAAATGCGCCGGAAAAGCATAAACTTCCTCCCATTTATGTAACTGCATTTTACCCGTAGGTGTTAACACATATGTATTTTCATGTATTTCTTGAATAAAATTCGCTTGCATCAACTTTGCAACTTCACCATCATAGTCATTTCTATTCAATGATTTGTATATTCCGAACAAAAAAGAAATTCGGAACATATTTCCATCTTGTAAAGTTTGCGAAGAACGTTTGCCCTTTAGTAAATAATAAATAGAAGAAACGGTTCTTTCACCATTCAATTGTTTTAAACAATGCAACAAAGTATATTGTATTTGCATGACCGCTTCCACCTTCCAATCTTAACTTCATTCTTTTCAGTACAATTACACTATCTACTTTCGCTCATTAAACTTATCATATAAGAACTATATACTTGTATATATTCTAT
>NZ_JBEUTW010000479.1:0-1440 GCF_040492675.1 Bacillus sp. AP50 | reverse complement strand
TATTAATACAGTTTAAAACTCTTATTACGTCTTAACACTCCCAAAGCAATTATAATGTACAATCACAACAACAAGTTGATGCCTATTTAATATCAATACGCTGTTATTACATGTATGTAGTTAGAGATGGAGGAGCAATTCATTTAACCTCTGTATTCTCCTCCATCTCAGCCAAATACCTAATCTGTCGTTCCGCTTTTCTCACTGCTGTACGAAAATGTTTTTTCAGGAGTTCTACTGTATTTTCACTTATATAATATCTTTCCGTTATACTTTCCCACGTGTCACCACTTTCAAATGTACTCCATTCAAAAGGGCGTTCTGTATTTTTCTTTAGTTCTTTAAACACCCATTTTCGCATCTTTTTTTTCGCTTTTTCTGTTAGTTTTCCGTTTTTTACAAGTTCAAGTTCACCATGTCTTTTGTATCGCTTATTAATATCTCTCTCGCTATACACTTTAAGAAGTATATTTGCTGTATTTTCAGCATCTGCTAAAGCACGGTGCTGTTTTCCTTCCCACGTTAAAGCGAGCTGTTCTACCGCAAATTGTAAACTTGGCGTATGTTCAAACAATTCCTCATATGCTTGGAAAACAAATTTTTGCAAATCAATTCTATTTTCTTTTTCTATACTTGGGCATTCAACACCATATAATGTACAATCATGAGATAGAAAGCGATAATCTTCTTTTCCCCATGAAACAAATATAGAACCTTCGCCGATGAACTGAATAAATTTCTCTATAATTTGAGGGAATTTTTCTACACCCATTAAATCTTTTTTCGTAATACCGGTTAATTTTGTTGTATGACGAGTTAATCGTGCACTTGGTTTTACTAACTCCGAAAATTCTTCAATTATCTTCATTGTACCTATTTCTATTTTTACAGCTCCGATATCAACTATTTCTGATGGATCTTCTGATTTATACGGTCTGAAATTCCTTTCAATATCAAACACAATGAAATGTGTAGCGTTTTTCAATTTATTTACCTCTTTCTAAATTCCTTTTCACACAAACACTTTATTTTCAGTATTTATTTATTCATGTACTTTATACAAAAATACTCCGAATAAATAAATGAAAATTCAGTCTTGTTATGATATGTAAGTAGGAGGACATCTATAAAAGTGCAAAAAAAAAGAAGGGCGAGCCCTTCTTTTTTCAAAAATTACTTCTTGTTTACGTTAGTAGCTTGAGGTCCACGGTTACGTTAAACCATTTTACTTTACCGTTTTGCATGAAAAAAATCCTCCTACAATGTACCTATATGTACATATTCATTTTCAACCACCTTACAATAATAAGCCAGATATTAAAAAACTGCAACCCCTGAGGAGATTTAACATTGCTATCCTCCTCGGAAGTTACAGCTCATTTAAATCTCTATATTATTAAAAGTAAAATGGTTTAAACATACTATATCATATCAATATAA
>NZ_JBEUTW010000478.1:0-14999 GCF_040492675.1 Bacillus sp. AP50 | reverse complement strand
ACATATGAAAAGGGAGCAACAGTAAATGTTGCTCCCTTTTCATATGTAATCTATTCACTCTACATAACCCTCTTAAACATCTTCTCCAACTCATAAGTAGAATGATGCACAAGAATTGGTCTTCCGTGCGGGCATGTGTACGGGTTTGTTGTTGTACGTAGTTCTTCCAGTAAAGCAAATATTTGATCGTTCGTTAAATATTGATTCGCTTTAATGGATGCTTTACAGCTCATCATGATGGCTGCTTCTTCACGTAACTTTTTAATATCAACTTTTTTTAGTTTAACAACTTGCTCCATCATTTCATCGATGATTTCTGTTTCTTGTCCTTTCGGGAACCATGTTGGATGCGAGCGGACGATAAAGGATTGATGGCCGAATTGTTCTAAAAATAGCCCGACTTTTTTTAGTTCTTCTAACTGCTCTTCGACACGTAAAAATTCAGTAAGAGATAAATCAATACGGTACGGTACAAGTAACTCTTGTACTTCTTGCGCTACTCTTCCTACTTTATCACGGAAGTATTCATAATTAATACGTTCCTGCGCGGCATGCTGGTCAATCATATATAATCCTTTATCATTTTGAGCGAAAATATATGTTCCATGCATTTGTCCAATTGGATAAAGCGGTGGTAAGTCATTCCCGTTCATCTCAATCTCTTTTATTTCCCGAACTTCTTCTTCTAATTCCTCTAGTTCAAAGTCCTCTTCATTACTGTCCCACGATTTCTCTTCTTGAATTGGCTCTTCGATTATCGGTTTAGTGGGTGGTTGCCAACTTTGTTCTTCTCTCACGAGCGACTGTGGTGGTTGCCATTCTTGCTTCGGTGGTTGCCAAAGCTGCGCAGGCTGTTTCACAGCCTGCGGTTCTTCTTGTTTTGCATCCATGCCAGTCGGTAAAACGATGTCCGGCATAGATGGTTCTTTCGGCTTCGCATGCTCAAACTGGAACTGTTCTTGCACACTTTCGTCTTTTTCTTTTTTCTTCGTTGTTACACCTGCATCTGGAATAAGCTGTATTTTTTTAAATGCAGCTTGCAATGTTTCTTCGATCAGCTTTAGCAATTCTTGTTCTTTACTAAAACGAACTTCTAATTTCGCTGGATGTACGTTAACGTCAACTAGCATTGGATCCATTTCAATCGATAAGAAACCAATTGGATACCGGCCAACTGGCAGTAATGTATGGTATCCTTGCTGAATTGCTTTCATTAATACAAAGTTTCGAACGTAACGACCATTTACAATCGTTGACATATAATTACGAGATGCTCTCGTTACTTCTGGTAATGTTACATAACCTTTAATTGTAAAGTCTAAAGATTCAGCTTCAATTGGAACAAGCTTCTTCGCAACTTGAATACTGTAAATCGATGCAAGTACTTGTCTTACATCACCGTTACCTGACGTATGAAGCAATTTCTTTTCATTATGAAATAGTTTTAACGATACTTCTGGATGTGACATTGCAATACGATACACGATATCTGTAATATTTCCGAGCTCTGTATGAATGGTTTTCATATATTTAAGACGTGCTGGTGTATTAAAGAATAAGTTTTGTACTGTAATATCTGTTCCTTTTCGGCTCGCAGTCTTCTCTTGCTTTATAATGTCTCCACCTTTAATAATAAGGTGTGTACCAGGCGCATCACCTGTGCTAGTAATTAATTCTAATTCACTAACTGAGGCAATACTTGGCAATGCCTCACCGCGGAAACCGAGTGTTCTTATGCGGAACAGATCGTTTTCATCTTTAATTTTACTCGTTGCATGGCGTTCAAAAGCGACGATACAGTCTTCTTCTGCAATACCATCACCATTATCAATGATACGAATTTTCGATAACCCAGCTTCTTCTAAGTGGATTTCAATAGATGTACTATTCGCATCGATAGAATTTTCCACAAGTTCTTTTACGACTGAAGCAGGGCGCTCTACTACTTCCCCTGCCGCAATTAAGTTAGAGAGTTGGTCATCGAGTTTGCGAATTTTCCCCATCTACTTACTCATCCTTTCTTTAACTTTTTCTGTAAGCGATACAATTCGTTCATCGCTTCTAAAGGTGTCATATCAAGTAAATCGATTTTTTTAATTTGCGCCAGTACTGCTGTTTCTTTTTGATCTAGCAGAGGCTTTTCTTGTTTCTTCGAAGACTGTTCTCCTCCAAAGAAAGATAGTTGCGATTCTTCTTCAGTCTCTACTTTCGTTTCCTGTATTTCTGCTATTTCTTCTTTTACAACTACAGGTTCTGGAGTAGCTTCTTGTACTTTCACTTCTACTCGTTTTGGAATAATAATTTCTTCCTGTCCTTCTAGCTGTGCTAACACTTCTTTCGCACGAGCGATTAGGCTATCTGGAAGCTCCGCAAGTTGCGCAACGTGAATTCCGTAACTTTTATCAGCTGCTCCATCTTGAATTTTATGAAGGAATACTACTTTTCCATTCTCTTCAATTGCTGAAACGTGTACATTTTTCAGTTGATTTAAACTCTCTTCTAACACCGTCAATTCGTGATAATGCGTAGAGAATAACGTTTTTGCACCAATTTGGTCATGAATATGTTCAATAATCGCTTGTGCAAGTGCCATACCATCATACGTAGATGTACCGCGTCCAATTTCATCGAATAAAATTAAACTTCTTTCTGATGCGTTTGCAATTGCATTTTTCGCTTCTAACATTTCGACCATAAATGTACTTTGACCTGAAATTAAATCATCCGCTGCACCAATTCTCGTAAAGATTTGGTCAAATACAGGTAATACTGCTTCTGTTGCTGGTACGAAACAACCGATTTGCGACATAACCGTTACAAGTGCTAATTGTCTCATATACGTACTTTTACCAGACATGTTCGGCCCTGTAATTAAAAAGACATCCATATTCTCTGGCATAATACAATCATTCGGTACATACAATTTCCCGTTCAATACTTTTTCAACAACAGGATGACGACCATCTTTAATAAAGATTTCGCGCTTCGTTGTCAGTACAGGTTTTACAAACTGTTCTTCTTCACTAACTGTCGCAAAACTTTGCAGTACGTCTAATTCACTAATTACTTTCGCTAAATGTTGTAATTTCGGAATAAATACTTTTACTTCTTCACGAAGTGCTGTAAATAAATCGTATTCTAGCTGTACAATTTTTTCTTCAGCTTCTAAGATTAACGTTTCTTTTTCTTTCAGTTCATCTGTAATGAAACGTTCAGCATTAGCAAGCGTCTGTTTACGCTCATAGCGACCTTCTGGAAGTGCTGCAAGATTCGCTTTCGTTACTTCAATGTAGTAACCGAAAATACGGTTGTATCCGATTTTTAATGATTTAATTCCGGTAATATCACGTTCTCTTTTTTCAAGCTCAGCAATCCACGTTTTCCCGTTTTTACTAACGTAACGATATTGATCAAGCTTGTCATTATAACCATCTTTAATAATATCTCCATCTTTAATCGAAAGCGGTGGGTTTTCTTGAATACTTCTTCCTAGTAATTCTGTTAAGCTTTCACATGGATCTGCACCTTGAATTAATCTCGATGCATAAGCGTTATCTAACAAACTAATTGCTTCTAAAATAGCTGGTACTTGAAGCAATGAACGTCTTAATTGTAATAAGTCTCTTGCATTTACGTTACCAAATGCAACTTTTCCTGCTAAGCGTTCTAAATCATATACTTCTTTTAACTTTTCCTTTAAATCTTCACGTAAGAAGTAATCATTTACAAACGTTTCAACCATTTCTAAACGCTCTTCAATTCTTTCTTTCTGTATAAGTGGACGTTCCATCCACTGTTTTAACATACGACCACCCATAGCTGTTTTCGTCTTGTCCAATAACCATAATAGTGATCCTGTTTTTTCTTTCGTTCGAAGTGTTTCTGTCAGTTCTAAATTTCGCTTTGAATGTACATCAATTTTCATAAATTGATTCGTATAATAAATTTCTACTGGTTGCAAATGATCTAAAGAACGTTTTTGCGTTCTTATTACATAGTTAAATAAACGTCCAACTGCTTTAATTAATTTTGCTTGTGAAACATTTTTCACAAGATGTTCTAATCCTTCCGGAATTGCCGTTGCATCTTCATACGAAATCGTCATTTTCAATGTTTCAGTTAACTTGTTTAGTTCATCTTTAGAAAATGAAGAATCAACAACAATTTCTTTCGAACCAGTTGCATACACTTCTAATAAAATATCTTCTACTGAACCAGTCAATAACGTTACTGTATTTTGTCCAGTCGTTAAGTCGTTACAAGCTAATGCATATGATCCATCTTCAAAATGTGTTAATGCGGCTAAGAAGTTATTTTCTTTCTCATCAATTGTACGCCCTTCCATCATCGTTCCTGGCGTAATTAATTGTACTACTTCACGACGTACTACACCTTTAGCTGTTTTCGGATCTTCTACTTGCTCACAAACAGCTACTTTATATCCTTTTTCAACAAGTTGTTCAATATAGTTTTTAGCCGCATGATACGGTACACCGCACATTGGTATACGTTCACTACTACCGCCATCTCGGCTCGTTAATGTAATTTCAAGTTCATGAGCTGCTTTTACAGCATCCTCAAAGAACATTTCATAAAAATCGCCTAAGCGAAAAAATAAAAAGGCATCTTGATAATCTGCCTTAACCTTTAAATATTGCTGTATCATAGGCGTATATTGAGTCATACTTTTCCTCCATAATTCTTACATGATAATCTATTTTCATATATGTCGCATTTCACGGACACTCTTATCTCCTATTTCAGGAGTCTTTCTTCATTATAACATATTTCATAAAGAATCATGTTCATTCAGCCCCACTTATGTAAAGTAAAAAGCTAGGAAGAACTTCTCCCTAGCTTTCTATTACTCTTCTTCTGCATCAACTATAAAGTTCGGATCTAATTCTTCAAATTCATCATCAGCAATTTGGAAATCATCATCTGATTCTACGCAGCCTTCAGGATTTACACTTACACAAATTTTCGTTTCTCCAACTACTTCTGTTACAAATTCACGTTCTACAGTTACAACAATTTTATTACCATTTGGTGATACAAGTGCTTCTAAACAATTTGGCGGCTGAATAACACGAGCAATAATTTCTAAATCGTCACCAGAAAAGTTTTTATCACGATAACCAATACTTACTTCGTCCGTGTAGTTCACACGTTCTGTTACAACTTCAGTCTTTGTATTTCCATCAAATGAATACCAAGTGTTCACATCATAGAAACCTTCAATTTCCACATGTTTTCCATTCTTTCTTGCTTCGTACGAGTGGTTAATTACCCAGCACCCTAAAATACTTGTTGGCTCATTATTCGATTCACATGTATGCGTTGACTTTGTATACTTACGTCCTTTTCCAACCACTGCTTTTGTAATAATCTCTCTAAATTCGGACATTCGTAACCCTCCTCAATCACTATTCACTTAATCATATGCGTGACAATAGCGGAATGTGTCATTCTTTTTTTGAGAAGAACTTACGTTTAATCCACAAAAAAAAAAGAGATGTCAATATGACATCTCTTTAACAACCACAATTTCCTTTTTTACTTTCTACCGCTGCGCCAGTTTCACCCTTTAGTACATCGCCACCAGTTGAAATTAATATTTCATCTGTTACGTTGTTAGAAATTGTACTAGCAACTAACTGTAATAAGTCATTTACGTATGTTTGTGAAGATTTAAATTGTTGTACGACTGGAATACTGTCTAACTTATCTTGCAATGCATCAATTTCAGCTTCTACCTTTTTTAAAGCTTCCCATTTCCCGTAATGTTGCAAGTTTACTGCTTGTTTTTGCAGTGCTTTAATTTCATCGATTGCGCGCTTTACATTTTCATTTTTATGAATTTGCGCCTCTGCTTTCTTAAAAAAATCAACTTCTTCTGTTTCAGAAATCATTTTTGCTAATTCTTTCGCTTGTTCAACAATGTCATCTTTCGAATATACTTTCATCTATTATTTCACCTCAATCGGCTCTTCAACTAATTCCCCGTTAAGAGACCAAGTTTTTGCTTCCGTTATTTTCACTTTCACAAGCTGACCAATTAAAGATTTTGAAGCGACGAAGTTTACAAGTTTATTCGTACGAGTATAACCTGCAAGTACTTCCGGATTATTTTTACTTTCCCCATCAACTAACACTTCTACAATTTGACCTTTGTAACGACTATTCTTTTCAATTGCCAACGTATTTACTAGTGTATTTAAGCGCTGAAGACGTTCTTTCTTTACTTCCATCGGTACATTATCTTTCATTTTTGCAGCTGGTGTACCTTCGCGAGGAGAATAAATGAATGTAAAGGCAGTATCAAACCCTACTTCACGATATAACGACATCGTTTCTTCAAATTGCTCATCTGTTTCATTTGGAAAACCAACGATAATATCTGTTGTTAATACTACATCTGGAATTGCTTCTTTAATTTTTCTTACAAGTTCTAAATAATGCTCACGCGAATATTTACGTGCCATAATTTTCAGCATATCTGTACTTCCAGATTGAACTGGTAAATGGATATGTTCTACTAGGTTGCCACCTTTTCCAAGCACTTCAATTAAGTGATCATCGAAATCACGTGGATGGCTCGTTGTAAAACGAATACGGGCAATATCAACTTTACGAAGTTCGTCCATTAAATCGCCAAGACCGTATTCTATATCTTCAAAGTCTTTACCATATGCATTTACGTTTTGTCCAAGTAACGTAATTTCTTTATAACCATTTGCAGCTAAATGACGAATCTCTTGGATAATATCTTCTGGACGTCTACTTCGCTCTTTTCCGCGTGTATACGGTACAATACAATACGTACAGAATTTATCACAGCCATACATAATATTTACCCAAGCTTTAATATCACCACGACGTACTTTCGGAAGATTTTCAATTACGTCACCTTCTTTTGACCATACTTCAACTACCGTCTCTTTCGAGAACATCGCATCTTTTAGAATGTACGGTAATCTATGAATATTATGCGTTCCAAATACCATATCTACATGCTGATTTTTTTGCATAATTTTATTTACAACAGATTCCTCTTGAGACATACAACCACATACACCAATTAAAAGGTCTGGATTTCTTCGTTTGAGTGACTTTAAATGGCCTAGCTCACCAAACACCTTATTTTCAGCATTTTCACGAATTGCACAAGTGTTTAATAAAACTACATCTGCATCCTCAGTTGAAAAAGTTGGTTCATATCCAAGTGCTGTGAAAATACCTGCCATTACTTCCGTATCATGCTCATTCATTTGACAACCATATGTACGAATATAGAACTTTCTTCCTGTACCAAAATTGCGAAACTCTTCAGGTAAGCCAAAATCCCGTTCAATTTTAACTTCTTCTTTTCCACGCTTTTTCGCATCCTTTAAGGAAGGTGGTTGATATACACTTTCAAAGTATTGACTATAATCTTTCTCTTCTTTTTTCGTAGAGGAATTTGCTTGTTGACTTGCTAATCGTTGTTGCTCGTTCATCGGTAATCTCCTTTCACCCTTAACTATACACACTCTATAGTCCATTTTAATGCGCTTAGACTCACCTCAAAAATGGTTAGATAGCTGGAGAGATAACTTGTCCTTTGAAACTTGAGTAATCAATCTAATCATTCATAAGAATGAAGTCTTCCCCACGCAAATAGACATTCCCTTTTTATCATTTCTTGTTGTCCTACCCAAAAGCATATTGCTTTATCCCTATAAACATTACCATAGTATGACGTGTTTCGCCAATCTTAACAATACAAAGGCCTTTTATTACCTTACATTTCATAAGCAATGAACTTGCCATTTTCATACAACGATTCATATATCATTTTATCATTCTGAATTTTCTAAGTAAATAAGGCTACCCTATATTTTTGTACATAAAAAAAGGTTGCCAAATCGGCAACCTTTTTTTCTTACATTACATAAATTCAGCAACAAGCTCATCAAACATTTTCTGATCCATATTTAAATCAGATTTCACTAAAGGCTCTTCACTATAGCCTTTAACAAGTTCTTGATATGATGGTTGCTTAGTATTTTGATAAATTAACCCTGTTACTAAACCGTTATTTTCCATTAAAGTTTGCATAGCCATCATGCGATTAGATGGATCATATCCCTCTACTGTGCTTAGTTTCGTTAAGTTCTCTTTAAACCAATCGTAAGTATTTACTTTATTGTAAGTAACACATGGGCTAAATACGTTAATTAATGAAAATCCTTTATGGTTAATACCAGCTTCAATAATTTGTGTTAATTCTTTTAAATCACTCGAAAAGCTTTGCGCCACAAATGTCGCACCAGCTGTTAAGGCCATTTCCATTACATTTAGTGATGGTTCAATTGAACCTTGTGGTGTGCTTTTCGTTTTAAATCCAGCTTCACTACGTGGTGAAGTTTGCCCTTTTGTTAATCCATAAATTTGGTTATCCATTACGATGTACGTAATGTCGATATTACGACGAATAGAATGGATTGTATGTCCCATACCAATCGCAAATCCATCACCGTCACCACCTGAAGCGATAACTGTTAAATCACGATTTGCCATTTTCACACCTTGTGCAATCGGAAGGGCACGACCATGAATACTATGCACACCATATGAATTAATATAACCTGAAATACGGCCTGAACAGCCGATACCAGAAATAACAGCAAGTTCATCTGGATTTAGGCCAACGTTAGCTGCCGCACGTTGAATTGCAGCTTGCACTGAGAAGTCTCCGCAACCTGGGCACCAGTTTGGCTTTACACTGTTACGAAAGTCCTTAAATGTTGCCATTTAATACAACCCCTTTTTTGCATTCGTTGTAAATCTCTTTCGGCAAGAATGGGTTTCCATCATATTTTAAAAGACTAGAAATTTTCTCACCATTACCAAGATTCATTTTCATAATGTTAGCAAGCTGACCTGTTGCATTGTTTTCTACTACTACAACACGCTTCGCCTTTTTCACAAGTGGATCGATTTCAGCTGTTGGGAACGGGTGAATTAAACGCACATGAGCATGGTTTACTTTCATACCCTCTTGTTCTAAACGCGTCATTGCCTCTTCGATCGCACCACGAGTTGAGTTAAATCCAACAAGCAATACGTCTGCTTCTTCATGCTTAACATTTTTATAAACAGGGGTATTAAACTTCAAGTTCTCCATTTTACGGAAACGTTTGTCCATTTGATCTTTACGGTTTATTGCTGATTCCGATGGTTTTCCAGTTTCATCATGTTCTACACCTGTAACATGGTGAACACCATTTTTCATACCAGGTAAAACACGTGGTGAAACGCCGTCTTCTGTTACTTCATAACGCTTGAAGTATGCTTTATTTTCACGTTCTGGTAATTCTGCTTCTAAATCAAGCTTACCACGACGAATTTCCACTTTATCTAATTTAAGTGGTTCTACTGTTTGTTTTCCTAACGAAAGCTGTAAATCTGTTAAGAAAATAACAGGAACTTGATATTCTTCAGATAAGTTAAATGCTTCTACAATGTCATAGAAAGCTTCTTCAACTGTACTTGGCGCCATTACGATTTTTGGAATTTCACCATGCGTACCGTAAATCATCGCCATTAAGTCAGACTGTTCTTGTTTCGTTGGTAATCCTGTACTTGGGCCGCCACGTTGTGTATCAACAATTACTAATGGGGTTTCTGTAATACCTGCTAAACCAATTGCTTCCATCATTAATGAAAGACCAGGACCAGCAGATGCCGTTAATGTACGAACACCAGCATAGTTTGCACCGATTGCCATTGTACAAGCTGCGATTTCATCCTCAGTTTGGATTACTGTTCCGCCGACTTTCGGTAATTTTTTAATTAAGTATTCCATAATTTCTGATGCAGGTGTGATTGGGTATGCTGACATAAAACGAGCACCACCAGCTACCGCACCAAATGCGATTGCATCGTTTCCAATCATAAACATGCGTTTTTTACCATCAGCTTTTTCAAGCTGCATCATGTTTACTTTCTCACCTAGTAATTCTTTCATATATTGAGAGCCGCGTTTAATTGCGTCCATATTCTTTTGAACGACTTGCTCTCCTTTACGACCAAAGATTTCTTCAACAACATCTAAATAAGCTGTTTCATCTAATCCTAATACTGCACTTGATGCTCCTACAGCAACCATGTTTTTCATTAATGATGTGCCTAATTCTGAAGCAATATCTGTAAACGGTATCACATATAGATTTACATCTGTATTGTCAGGTATTGTTGGATTAAATTTCGCATCCGCAACTACAATTCCACCTGGACGTAGTTCGTGGAAATTAAAATCAATTGTTTCTTGGTCAAAAGCAATTAAAATATCTAAATCATCTGAGATCGCTCGTACTTCTGTTGTACTTACACGAATTTTATTATTTGTATGGCCGCCTTTTATACGTGATGAGAAGTGGCGGTAACCGTATAGGTAATATCCTAATCGGTTTAATGCAATACAGAAGATTTCTCCTGTACTTTCAATTCCTTCACCTTGTTGGCCTCCAACTTTCCATGAAAGTTGACTAATCATCTCCTACACCCCTTTTGGCTGCATTCATTGTAGTGTATTTTTTTACAGTAATAGTTTAGCATTTTTTATGCAAATAAACTACAACGGACGCAAATTATGCCTCTTCTGATTTCCCTGAATCTTTAGTATAAAGCTATTTTGTTTTTCATTCTAGTATTAGGTCTTAAAAAAAGCAATAAAATCAAATGAATTAATTTTAATTTTTCTGAATTTTAAATCAGAATTTAAAAACTCATATGTTCTACAAAATTATCATATAAAAATCGTTCTACAGTAGATGTAGCATAGTGTTTACAAAGCTCATTCATTACATTTTCATAATCTCGATACGCTGATACATTTACAACTGTTTCTAAAATCCCATCAAAATCGGAACCAAATCCTATATTGTTTTCTCCACCTAGCGAGCAAATATATTCGATATGTTTTATTATATCTGTTATATTTGCTTGCCTTTCGCTTGTTAGAAATTGCGGTACAAAAGTGACACCGATCATGCCATTTTTCTTTATAAGAGCTTTAAGTTGTTCATCATTCAAATTACGTGGGTGCTCGCAAAGTTTCATACAATTTGAGTGGGAAGCAATAGGATTTTTTGCAATCTCTATAACATCCCAAAAACTTCTTTCATTCAAATGAGACACATCAGTCCATACATGTAACGTATTCAGTTCTTGTACAACATGTTTACCAAAAGTCGTTAAACCCGCCCCACGTGTCTCTAGCGCACCATCAGCTAAGAGATTGGCATAATTCCATGTTAGTCCAAAAGAACGTACTCCTAGGCGATACAACAACCGTAATTTCATTGCATCTTTTCCAATTGTTTCGCATCCTTCTATTGTTAATATCGCTCCAATCTCGTCCTGTTTTAATATGTTAATATCATCTTTTGTCTGAATAAACTTCACACCTGGTAGGGATAAAATTTCATTATAAAAAATATCTACCATTTGTAATGCTACTTCAAATCGGTTCTCATATGCCACTGTTTCTGGTACATATATAGCAAAACATTGTATACTTCCTTTTCTTCTCTTTAACTGTTCAAATGTAATATGTAATTGTGAATCATCTTTAAAATTCCTTTTCCCTTGTGCACTCCATAACTGAAGAAGCACGTCACAATGAGCATCAAAAATTTTCATTTTCATTCCTCCATTATAAAAACAACCTGTTTGCATACTGCAAACAGGTTGTTTAAACTTAACGAGGTTCTACAATTAATTTTATTGCTGTACGCTCTTCGCCATCAATCATAATATCTGTAAACGCTGGGATACAAATCAGGTCCAAACCACTAGGCGCTACAAATCCTCTTGCGATTGCTACTGCCTTTACAGCTTGGTTCAATGCACCTGCACCAATAGCTTGAATTTCTGCTGTTCCGCGTTCGCGAATAACACCTGCAAGTGCACCAGCTACAGAATTAGGGACCGACGTTGCTTTAACTTTTAATATTTCCATTCCGCGTTTCCTCCTCGTTTCTTTAAAAAGTATTAGCAATTATTTCACTTTAACTTATATTCACGAGGAATGGCGCGTATTCCTGCTAAATTTTCGTAATTTTTCTAAAAAATTAAAATATAATAACTTATCTAAAATTTGACGGAAATTTACTCAAAAAATGGTTGATCGTCATTAATTAAAATACGTTCAATTTTCTTTGCTTTTCCTGTATTTGGATCCACATCAATTAACACTGCACTTAATTGCGTTCTGCCATTTGTTACTTCAAATCGTACTGGTAAGTTTGTTAAAAACTTCTTCAATACTGCTTCTCTGTCCATACCTAATATTCCGTCATACGGCCCTGTCATCCCAACATCTGTAATGTATGCCGTTCCGCTTGGTAAAATACGGTTATCCGCTGTAGGGACATGCGTATGCGTACCTACTACTGCTGTAGCACGTCCATCTACATACCAACCTAGCGCTTGTTTTTCACTTGTAGTCTCCGCATGGAAATCAACAAATATAATATTCGTACGTTTTTTCGCAATATTAATTAATTCATCCACTTTACGGAATGGACAATCAATTGGAGGAAGGAAAGTACGTCCTTGTAAATTAATAACTGCAACTTCTGTTCCATTACAGTTCACAAAGATAAGTCCTTTTCCTGGAGTTCCTTCTGGAAAGTTAGCTGGTCTTGCAAGATATTTTGCATCATCGATGAATTCAAATACTTCACGATTATCCCAAGCGTGGTTTCCAAGTGTAACTGCCTGCGCCCCACACTCTAAAAAGTTTCGATATATTTTTTCTGTAATCCCACGGCCACCTGCTGCATTTTCTCCATTAATGATTGTTACTGTAGGTGTATATTTTTTCTTTAATGCCGGTACGTATTGTTGAATCATACCTCTACCAGGAGATCCTACTACATCCCCAACAAATAATATTCTCATATGTCTTACCCTTTCTATGTACTGCATTTTTTATTGCTATAGCATCAAGTAAATTCCTTATAATATCTTTATTATAAGTTTGTTTCACTTTTATGCTATATAACTAACTGTCTTTATTTTATCCAATTCCAACACAAAAAAATAAAGTGGTGTTTCACCACTTTATTTTGCGTATTCCACTGCACGTGTTTCACGAATAACAGTTACTTTAATATGTCCTGGGTAATCCAGTTCATTTTCAATACGTTTTCGGATATCACGAGCTAAACGATGAGCTTCTAAGTCATCGATTGTATCTGGTTTTACCAAAATACGAACTTCACGTCCTGCTTGAATTGCAAATGATTTTTCAACGCCTTCATAAGACTCTGAAATCTCTTCTAACTTTTCAAGACGACGAATATAGTTTTCAAGTGTTTCACTACGAGCTCCCGGTCTTGCAGCTGATAAAGCATCTGCTGCTGCAACTAAAACTGCAATGATAGAAGTTGGTTCTGTGTCACCATGGTGAGATGCAATACTGTTTATAACTACAGGATGCTCTTTATATTTCGTTGCAAGTTCAACACCAATTTCAACGTGGCTTCCTTCTACTTCATGGTCAATCGCTTTTCCGATATCATGTAATAGACCTGCACGTCTTGCTAGTTTTTCATCCTCGCCAAGCTCTGCCGCCATAAGTCCAGTTAAATATGCAACTTCCATAGAGTGTTTTAAGACGTTTTGACCATAACTTGTACGGTATTTTAAACGACCTAAAATTTTAATTAAATCTGGATGTAATCCGTGAACACCTACTTCAAACGTTGTTTGCTCTCCGACTTCGCGAATATACTCGTCCACTTCACGTCTTGATTTTTCGACCATCTCTTCAATACGCGCTGGGTGAATACGTCCGTCCTGTACTAGTTTATCAAGAGCGATACGAGCTGTTTCACGACGAATTGGGTCGAATCCAGAAAGGATTACCGCCTCTGGTGTATCATCGATAATTAAGTCAATACCCGTTAACGTTTCTAACGTACGAATATTACGACCTTCACGCCCGATAATACGTCCCTTCATTTCGTCATTTGGAAGATTTACAACCGAAACGGTTGTTTCAGCAACATGATCAGCTGCACATCTTTGCATTGCAAGAGATAAAATCTCTTTTGCTTTCTTATCCGCTTCTTCTTTCGCGCGAACTTCACTTTCTTTTACCATAACAGCGATTTCATGAGAAACTTCACTTTCTACTTTACCAAGAATAATTGCTTTCGCTTGTTCGCGTGTCAGATTGGAAATGCGCTCTAATTCTGTTTGTTGCTTTTGAACTAACTCTCCCACTTTGCTTTCCAACTCTTCAATCTGTTGTTGTCTCGCTACAAGAGATTCCTCTTTCTTCTCTAACTGTTGCTCGCGTTTATCGAGCGTTTCGTCTTTACGATCAAGGTTCTCTTCTTTTTGCATTAAACGATTTTCTTGTTTTTGTAATTCGCTTCTACGGTCACGAATTTCTAATTCAGCTTCTGTACGAAGTGTATGAATTTCATCCTTTGCTTCTAAAAGCGCTTCTTTCTTAAGTGCTTCAGCATCACGATTCGCTTCGTCTAAAATACGTCTCGCTTCATTAGCTGCACCATTAATCTTCGCTTCAGCAATAGACTTTCGAACAAAAAAGCCAACAACTGCACCGACTGTTGCAAGCAAAATGGAGATGAGTATCCAAACTGTACTCGTCATGATTTCACCTCCCCTTGCTATGAATGAAAAAAGACTGTCGGCATGTACATTGAATTACAACATACAGCAAAGACCGTCGTCCCGCTTTTTTAAGGGACTTTCTTCATTTCACAATTAAAATGTCATATTATTATTTCGGTAAGATTTAAACCTTACTCCGAATATTACTTCTCTTCTTGAGAAGAGTATATTGTATATAAGAAAAAATATACATTCTCATTGTATCTATCGTAATTTTCATTGTCAAGCGTTGTCTACTTTTACTTTCTTTACCTTCAGCCTTGAATGTGACCTAAATTTAAAAAGTAAGGAGCCTACTATAC
>NZ_JBEUTW010000477.1:0-1491 GCF_040492675.1 Bacillus sp. AP50 | reverse complement strand
ATTTAATAGTATTATAGGTAAATTGGATTATTTTTTATCTGAATGTAGAATTATTTTTTATTTCCTTAAAATTCCCCCTCAACTTTTTCAGCATATAAAACGATACTTATAATAGAAAGAGGTGTTTTAATTGTATAAAACGATGCCAAATTCAAAAGAAAGAGAATTTATATACAATAGCTCATACAACAAAGGGCATATAAGCACTCCTAGCATGGTAGCTCACTGTATTGGCCTAAGTACTCACGCAAAATTGGTGTATTCTAACATTTTGAATTACATTTATAAAAAAGGAGAATTTGCATTCCCAAGTATTTATAGATTATCTATATCTTGTTCCTGCTCAATAAATACAATTATTCGTTATATTAATGAATTAGTTGAAAAAGGATTTATAAAAAAAGAGGTCCCAGGTCGCGGAAAAAGTAATCGATACTACATAATAGAATGTGATAAGATTCCACTCCTAAAAGTATCAGAAATGATATGGGAAGTAATAGATACACTTGCAAAAAAATATGGTTGGAAGGATATTATGAAATGTAAGAATTCAATATTGTCTTTTCTTAATCAAAATAAATATTCATTACATCATATGGAGATTCAGCAAAATACAATAAATCACTTAAATGCTTTATTCCTTCATGTTTTAGAGAAAAAAGAATTAAATATTGAAGTATTGACTAGTAATTTTATATTTAAAAATCAATCTATTATATAACAGTTTTAAAATTACAAAATCATATAAATAATTTATAAGCATAATGGGTGGTGTGAATATTGAATGAACCTTATGTTACTTGTACACAATGTGTCGTTAGAGATTGGTGCCAACGTAGAAATGGTACTACTCCCCTGCCACAGGATTATACAATGAATCCTGAGTGTGGCGGTTATATCTTACTTAATCAAGCTTTAAAGCTTTCTCAAATTCCTTTAGAATATCAAAATGCAAATAAAAGAAATTTCTTAATCGACACGGATAACAGAATGTACAAAGACTACATTATAGATACTTTTAATTCCATAGAGGAAATTGTTAAGAATGGAAATAATCTCGCTTTTATACATCCACAAAAAGGAACTGGTAAATCATATACTGCTATAGCCTTTGCAATGGAATATATATTTAAATCAGTAATGAATCCTTCTTTATTTAATTTTGAGTCTCCGCTTGTACTCTATATTAAGTATGGTTCATGGGCAAATGATCTACGGCAAATTTATCAATTAAATGATGAAGATTTCACACAAAAAGTTTTACAACAAGTAAAACTCATGAAGACGGTTCCCCTACTAATACTTGATGATATAGGAAATGGGAGATTTACAAATTATATTAAGGATTTTACTTATGATATAATTGATTTTCGTAAAGAAAACAAAAAATCAACATTTTTCACTTCTAATCTTACACTCCAACAATTAGAACAAGAGAATTGTCTTGGGGATATTATTACATCTCGTATGTTATATAATACTGTTGTATAT
>NZ_JBEUTW010000476.1:0-3977 GCF_040492675.1 Bacillus sp. AP50 | reverse complement strand
GTCTAGTAATTCGCTTGAAATAAAGAAGTAACATACGTAAATTCGTACGATTTCGTGAACAAATGTAGTAAACAATTTTCTCGTAGTGTTAACTTTTGTTATTATAAACATAACCTATTTAAATTTAGGATAGAGAAAAGAGGTTTATAAATGAAGCGTTATCAAAAAATAATTGGTCTTATGGTTGTATTTTGTCTCTTTGTACTTGCTGGATGTAGTGAATCAGGTTCAAAGCTTCGTAAACCATTAAATTGGGATTTAGAAACCTTCCAATTTACAAATCAAGATGGAAAGCAATTTGGTACAAAAGATTTAAAAGGGAAAGTTTGGGTTGCAGATTTTATGTTCACAAATTGTCAGACAGTTTGTCCACCAATGACTGCAAATATGGCCAAGCTTCAAAAGATGGCAAAAGAAGAGAAATTAGACGTTCAGTTTGTTTCATTTAGTGTAGATCCAGACCTTGATAAGCCAGAAAATCTGAAAGCTTTTATTCAAAAGTTTACAGAGGATACTAGTAACTGGAATTTATTAACGGGGTATTCGTTAGAAGATATTACAAAGTTTTCAAAAGATAATTTCCAATCACTTGTAGATAAGCCGGAGAACGGTCAGGTCATGCATGGTACATCATTTTATTTAATTGATCAAAACGGAAAAGTAATGAAAAAGTATAGTGGCATTAGTAATACGCCATACGAAGACATTATACGTGATATGAAGCGATTAGTGGGTTAAAAATAAGGGTGCATAGCACCCTTATTTTTTTGCATTAGTCTATTGATAAAATGTCATGTTGCTGGGGAAGTTTCGGCGCCCGAATTTCTAATACGCCGTTTTGATAAGAAGCTTTTGCCGCTTTTTTATTAATTGAATACGGCAATTTAATCAATCTTGATGCTTCTGAAATGGAACGTTCTCGGCGATAATAGTTATGGGATGTTTGTTCTTCTTCCTCTTCAAGTATCTCTTCTTTTACAGAGACTTTTAAGTATTCACTTTGTATTTCAATTTGGATTTGTTCTTTTTGTATACCTGGTAGTTCAGCTGTAACAACGAGTTCTTCACCAACTTCATATAAATCTACAGGGAATGTTAATAAACGGTTTCCTTTTTGGAAAAAATGATTTAAATCAGCGATTACATTGCGAAGAGGTGTTTGCTCGAAGAAATCATCAATTTGCTTTAAGTAATTACGAACCGGTGGGCGAGAAGAATCTTTTTTTTCTTCACTCATGGTATTCCCTCCTAGAAATCAATTTGCAATATCATATGACAAAAGCGGAGAAAGGTGAGTGCCTAGTTTTCATGTTTTCATAAAAAATTGTTAAAAATGTGAAATGGAGTGATTTTTTTATAGTTTTTGGTCGCCATATTCAGTTGATTATGCTAGTATAAATAGGGTTGATATAGTAGTATAGAGACAGAATGAAAACTGAAAGAGGGTAAGAAGTATGTGTGGTTTTGTAGGATGTTTATGTGAAAACCCTAGAGAGTTTTCAGAAACAGAAAAACATCAATTTGAAAATATGAACACGATGATTTTCCACCGTGGTCCAGATGACGAAGGATATTTTCGTGATGAACATGTACAATTTGGCTTCCGCCGTTTAAGCATCATTGACTTAGAGGCAGGACATCAGCCGCTAACTTATGAAAATGATCGATATGTAATTATTTTTAATGGTGAAATTTACAACTATGTAGAATTACGTGAAATGTTACTTGAAAAAGGTGCAACGTTTGCAACGCAATCTGATACAGAAGTTATCATTGCATTGTATGCACATATGAAAGAAAAATGTGTAGACTACCTTCGTGGTATGTTTGCATTTATGATTTGGGATCGTGAAGAAAAGAAACTTTTCGGTGCACGTGACCACTTCGGTATTAAACCTTTATACATCGCACAACAAGGTGATACTACATTCTTCGCATCTGAGAAGAAAAGTATTATGCATGTGATGGAAGATAAAGGCGTTAATCCAACGTCACTACAACATTACTTTACGTACCAATATGGTCCAGAGCCAGAAACTTTAACAATTGATGTTAATAAAATCGAGCCTGGTCATTATTTCGTAAAAGAAATCGGTAAAGAGATGGAAATCCATCGCTACTGGAAACCTTATTTCAATGCTTCAAGTGCAACGAAAGAGGAGCATATCCAAGCAATTCGTGATGTGTTATATGATTCAGTAAAAGTGCATATGCGTAGTGATGTACCAGTAGGTTCATTCTTATCTGGTGGTATCGATTCATCTATCATCGCTTCTATCGCAAGAGAAATGAATCCAAATCTTTTAACATTCTCTGTTGGTTTTGAGCAACGTGGTTTCAGTGAAGTTGATGTTGCGAAAGAAACTGCTGAGAAATTAGGCGTTAAAAACCATAACGTATTCATTTCAGCGAAAGAATTTATGGATGAGTTCCCAAAAATCATTTGGCATATGGATGATCCTTTAGCTGATCCAGCAGCTGTACCATTGTACTTCGTTGCGAAAGAAGCACGTAAACATGTAACAGTTGTTCTTTCTGGTGAAGGCGCAGACGAGCTATTTGGTGGTTATAACATTTACCGTGAGCCAAACTCACTAAAAATGTTCTCTTACATTCCTAGCCCAGGTAAGAGCGTTCTAAAAGCATTAAGTGGTGCTCTTAAAGAAGGATTTAAAGGTAAGAGCTTCCTAGAGCGTGGATGTACACCAATTGAAGAGCGTTACTATGGAAATGCTAAAATCTTCCGTGAAGAAGAAAAAGCTGAATTAATGAAGTATTACAATGAAAGTGTTAACTATATGGATATCACGAAACCATTGTATAACGAGATTAAAGATTATGATGATGTAAGTAAAATGCAGTACATTGACATGTTCACATGGCTACGCGGTGACATTTTATTAAAAGCTGATAAAATGACAATGGCAAACTCATTAGAACTTCGTGTACCGTTCTTAGATAAAGAAGTATTCGATGTTGCATCTAAAATTCCAACTGAATTTAAGATTGCTAACGGAACTACGAAAGCTATTTTACGTGAAGCAGCACGCGGAATCGTTCCAGATCACGTATTAGATCGTAAAAAACTTGGATTCCCAGTACCAATTCGTCACTGGTTAAAAGACGAAATGCATGATTGGGCTATAAATATTATAAACGAAAGTAAGACAGAGCATTTAATCGACAAACAGTATGTATTAAACTTACTGGAAGCACATTGTGCAGATAAAGGCGATTATAGCCGTAAAATTTGGACTGTACTTGCGTTTATGGTATGGCACCAAATTTATGTTGAGCATAAATACGATACGAATAAGTTCCATGAAGAAACAAAACGTGCGTATAGCTTAGTTTAATTAGAAAAACCTTAAGATCGCATACGGTCTTAAGGTTTTTTTCATAAATAGGAAGTATTATTGATACAATAATAGTAAAAGGATGGACAACATATGATTACGTTTGAGAAAGTTACTGTAGAAAATGAAAACGTTGTTAAAGAAATGTTTAAATCGCATAGTTTAGGTGAGAAAAAGGTACAGTACTGTGTGAAAGTTGATGATACATATATTGGTGTAATAGATTATAGTGTACAAGAGGAACGGGCTGTTTTATCACAGCTAATTATTCATTTTGATTACCAAGGTTACGGTTATGGTACAAATACGTATTTTACATTTGAAGAAATGATGAAACAAAGAAATGTGAAAGAAATAAAAGTGCTACAAGAGAAATTAACAGAAAAGGCGAAGTCTTTCATAGAGAGTTTTGGTTTTGCTTCAGAAGATGAAGAGTATGTAAAGAAAATATAACGATGATTATTTATGCGATACAATAAATATAAGGCAGGTGGATGTATGACGATGACTTCTGGTCTTGTATTAATTGGAGGGTGCTTTATAGTAGCAGAATTATGTCATATAATCATTCGGAAAAGAATGAGTAAGAAAAAAAAGCCGTATGTTCTAAGGCAGCGCTCG
>NZ_JBEUTW010000475.1:0-5862 GCF_040492675.1 Bacillus sp. AP50 | reverse complement strand
GTCTTATAATACAGAAAAAGTAGCTTTTTATAAACAAGCAAATATTAAAATTAAAGAAGAGAAAAAATAAAACAGTTTGGCCTACACTTGGCCAAACTGTTTTATTTTTTTGTATAAGTACGACTATACCATGGAACAGGTTCACTTAATTTTTTTTCTTGTTTTAATGCTTCAGGACCAATATAATCTTGAATTGTTTTTTTTGCCACTGTTAAAGATAAGGTTGTTTTCGGATTTCGATAGGAGGATTCAAGATGACCAAGATGCGGTAGAATTCGAAAATCTTCTTTCGTAGGAGGGATGTGGAAAAAATAATCGCCTAAACGTATAAGGACATCAGATTGTTGTTGGCTAAAACGTGGGTTTCTAGAAAAATGTAATCCTTCTTTAATTGCTTTTTTTTCAGCAATCAAACGTTCTAAAGCTGTCTTTTTTAACCAGTATAAATATTTAGGATTAGTAGCTGCTTTAGCATGACGATTCACAACGAAAATAGATTGAGCTAGTCGATTAATAGAATGTTGGTTTTGTAATTGAGATTGTGGTTGTGAAGGTTTCATATTGAATCTCCTTTCAATTTTTCATTATTATACCATAAATAAAATAGGTATTTATTATACGCAAAAAGTGATTGTATATATTTTCAATATTAAAGCAATATTGTTACAAAAATCAACTATTTTGTATAATAGTAATAGAATATGTTTTTGAAATTTGATAATGAAAGAGTGAGAAGTTTGAAAGAAATATTAAAACAACAGTATGCCATTATAGATATTGGGTCTAATACAATGCGTTTAGTTATTTATGAAAAGCAAAATGGAGGTTTTTATAAAGAGATTGAAAATACGAAAGTTGTTGCTAGGTTAAGGAATTACTTAATTGATGGTGTGTTGAATGAAGAGGGAATAGAAGTATTATTACAGACATTATTTCAATTTCAAGAAAGTACAAGATTCCATCAGTTGCATCATGTACTTTGTGTTGCAACAGCAACAATTAGACAGTCGGAGAATCAAGAGGAAATTAAAAAGCTTGTTGAAGGACAAACGGACTTTACTCTTAGAGTATTATCAGAGTATGAGGAAGCGCGTTACGGATACTTGGCGGTTATGAATTCTACATCGTTTTCAGAAGGAATAACGGTAGATATCGGCGGGGGAAGTACAGAAGTTACATACTTTAGAAATAGAGAGATTTTAGAGTACCATAGTTTTCCATTTGGGGCACTTTCTTTAAAGCAACAATTTATTAAAGGGGATATTCCTACTAAAGATGAGTTAGAGGGAATGCAACAGTATTTAGAGTTTCAATTTCGAACGTTACCATGGTTAATCAATAAGAAATTGCCTCTTATTGCAATTGGTGGTAGTGCTAGGAACTTAGTGAAAATCCATCAAAATTTAATATGTTATCCTATAGCAGGATTACATTTATACAAGATGAAAGAAGAAGATATTGAAAGTGTAAAAGATGAATTGGAAAAATTGTCGTACATAGAACTTCAGAAATTGGAAGGATTGGCAAAAGATCGAGCGGATACAATTATTCCAGCGGTTGAAGTATTTCATACACTTGTTAATGTTATAGAGGCACCGGCATTTGTATTAAGTAGAAAAGGGTTAAGAGAAGGTGTTTTCTATGAAGAGTTGACAAAAGATTTGGGGATTTCATATTATCCGAACGTAGTTGAAGAAAGTCTGCATTTACTATCACATGAATACGAAATGGACATGGAATTTGTTATTCAGCTTATTAAACATGGAAGACTAATTTGCAAACAACTTGAGGAAATAGGGCTTATTTCTATGTCAGTAAAAGACTGGGAAGTGTTCCATCAAGCAGCGAAAGTATTTAATATAGGCAAATATATAGACGAAGAAGCAAGTCGTTTACATACGTTTTATTTATTAGCGAATAAGACAATTGATGGCATGATGCATAAAGATCGAGTAAGGCTAGCGCTTATTGCATCGTATAAATCAAAAATGTTATTTAAACAACATTTATCTCCATTTGAAGGTTGGTTTGATAAAAGCGAACAAAAAAAAATCCGCCTGTTAGGAGCTGTTTTACAATTTTCAGCTACTTTAAATGTAAGGCAACGATCGCTTATTGATACCATATCTATAACAGAAAACGAAGAAGGATTAACATTTAAAGCTTTATGTGAAAAATCGGCATTAGCGGAAAAAGTGCAGGCTGAAAAACAAAAAAAACAGTTAGAAAGAGTATTAAAAACGAATATTAACTTGTTATTTGAACTAAAACATTAGGTTGTACGGATGTCTTTACAAAAAATTTACACTTTATAATATTGTAATTTGCTAAAATAAAAGTAACTAAATTATAGTGAAAAAGTTTCAAGGGGAAGTGTGAAGAGAATGGAATTATTGAAGGGGAATGCAGTAAATTTAAATGATACAGCTTATTACAATAATCGAGAGTTAAGTTGGTTAGCATTTAATGAACGTGTCTTACAAGAAGCGCAAGATGCAAATAATCCACTTTTGGAAAGATTGAAATTTATTAGTATTTTTAGTTCGAATTTAGATGAATTTTTTATGGTACGTGTAGCGGGATTAAAGGATCAAGTGAGTGCTGGATTTAATCAGCCAGAAAATAAAGCTGGCTTAACACCAAAAAAGCAATTAAATAAAATTGCGATAAAAGCCCATGCACTAATGACAGTACAATATGATACATTTAAAAATTATGTATTACCAGCGCTTGAGTTAGAGGGAATTGAACGTTTAACATTCAATGATTTGACGAAAGAGCAGCGAGAATTTATAGAAGAGTATTTTGATGAGCAAATTTTTCCGGTGTTAACTCCTGTAGCTATTGATGCATATCGCCCATTTCCAATGTTATTAAACAAAAGTTTGAATTTGGCTACTCTTTTATATGATGAGAAGCAAGCGGAAGAGGAAAACAGGACGAAGTTAGGAATTGTGCAAGTTCCTTCATTACTTGAGCGCTTCATAATTTTACCGAGCGAAGGGCAAAAGCATAAATTTATTTTATTAGAAGACGTAATTAGTAGCTTTACTCATAAATTATTTACGGGATATACAGTATCATCTGTTACTCGTTTCCGTATTACACGCAATGCAGATTTAACGATTCATGAAGAAGGTGCGAGAGATTTATTAAAGGTAATTGAAAAAGAATTAAAAAAGCGTAAGTGGGGGGCTGCTGTTCGTTTAGAAGTTGGGAAAGAACACATTGATGAAAGAGTACTAGCGTTATTATATGAGGTTCTGGAAGTAAAAGATGAAGATGTATATATAATGGATGGTCCATTAGATTTAACATGTTTGTTTTCTTTATATAAAAAACTAGCTCCTTTATATGAACATCTTGTATATCCGGCTCTTATTCCGCAACCACCTCAAGATTTAGGTGATGAAGAAGATGTATTTGAAAAAGCAATTGAGCATGATATTTTATTACATCATCCTTTTGAATCATTTCAGCCGGTAGTTGATTTTGTCCGTGATGCGGCGGACGATCCGAATGTACTTGCGATTAAACAAACGTTATATCGTGTAAGTGGTGATTCACCGATTATTCAGGCGTTAAAGATAGCGGCTGAAAAGGGAAAACAAGTGACAGTATTAGTTGAATTAAAGGCAAGATTTGATGAAGAAAATAATGTTCATTGGGCTAAAGAATTGGAACAGGCAGGCTGTCATGTTATTTACGGTGTAAGTCACTTGAAAACACATAGTAAAATTACATTAGTTGTAAGAAGAAAAAACGGAAAAATCGAAAGGTTCGTACATCTCGGAACTGGAAACTATAATGATGCAACAGCGAAGTTATATACTGATTTTGGATATATTACATCAAGAAAAGACTTTGGGGTTGATGCAACCAATTTCTTTAATTATTTAAGTGGTTATACAACAAAGCCACATTTTCATCATTTATCGGTTGCTCCATTTGATATAAGAGAGCAATTTATAGATTTAATAGATGAAGAAATCCGTTATCATAGGCAATATGGAAATGGATATATTATCGCTAAGATGAATTCATTAACAGATAAACCATTAATTAAAAAAATGTACGAAGCATCACAAGCTGGAGTAAAGGTAGAGCTCATTGTTCGAGGGACATGTTGTTTAAGACCTGGCATTCCAAATGTAAGTGAAAATATTCGTGTAGTTAGTGTTGTTGGAAGATATTTAGAACATAGCCGTATTTATTATTTCCATCATAATGGGGAGGAGAAAATATATTTATCTTCAGCTGATTTGATGACGCGAAATATGGAGAAGCGAGTGGAAATATCTTTCCCGATATTAGATATTGAAATGAAGGCACGAATTAAGGCGATTTTACAGCTTACATTAGCTGATAATGTGAAAACACGTGAACAAAATAAAGATGGTGATTACTATTATGTTATTAATAGTAGTACAGAAGAAATTGATAGCCAAGTGAAGTTGTTTAAGATGGCATATCAAAATACAGACTCTGAATAATGAAAAAAGTAAAAACCTCTTATGTCAATAAGAGGTTTTTACTTTTTTCTACTCATATGCTCCAAAAATGGAAGGATGAGTAGAAACAATAGTTTTATTATAAGCGTGTAATGAGATGGCTCGTTGAGAGAATAATATTTGAAAGAATCGTTATTTTAACTTAGTAATAGTATGGTTGCTGACATGGTCCACCGTAACAAGGATAAGGTGCTGGCGGCGGGAAAGGTGGTGGATAAGGTGGATAAAATGGTCGAGGGCCGAAAGCTAATGCTCCGCCGAGCAATCCACCAGCAATTCCAGCTAGAAAGGGAACGCCAAAAAACGGGAAGAAGCGTGAGTCGCCTACTGGACCAATAGGTGCTGAACGGACTGGAATTGGTTGATAATATGGATACATGAACATACCTCCTTTATTGGACTCACTTTTATCATATGGTAAACAAAACGTGGATGAGCGCGTACAAGAAAGGATATGTAAGAAAATAGGCGAATTATTACGAATGTTGGAGTGTGAAAATTGTGATTTCAGGTTTTGACATAAAACGAAATGGGACACGTGTTCTTCCCAGGCCTCGATTGACATAGAGAGTTAAATCCTGAATTGTATAGAAGCCTTCAATATAGTCTTTGGCGAGTGAAGGTGTAATAATAGCTCCTAAAAAAGGAATTTGTACTTGTCCGCCGTGACTATGACCAGAAAGTTGCAAGTTGATTGGATATTTAGAAACTTGGGGCGCGATATCTGGTTCGTGAACAAGAACAATGTTATAAGTACTTTGCCGTGCATGCTCTAATGTTTTCTCTATTTTTGGTTTGCCTAATAGTATATCATCGAGACCGAAAATAGAAATTTCACTATTATCCATTAGACGAATTCTTTTTTCACTATTGAGCAATAGCTCAAATCCTGATTCACGCATGATGTGCTCATAGTATTCAGTTCCATATCCACCGTGATCATGGTTACCATAAATAGCGAATTTACCAAAGGGGGCTTGTATATTTTTTAAAATGGATGCAACGAAAGGAGTGTCAGTATACGTTTGATAATTATCAATGAGATCTCCGGTAAAAAGGACAATATCTGGATTTACAGCATTAATTTTAGAAACAACTTTAGATAAATGTTGAAGCGAGAAATAGTATCCGAGATGTAAATCGCTGAATTGAAGAATTTTCATACCATGAAAACTTTTTGGGATGAGTTGTGATTTTAATGTGTGCTGTGTAAAAGAAATGAAATGGGGCTCTATATATTTAGCATAGTAGTATCCGATGCTACTGGTTATAAATGAATAGAGACAAGTACGCATACCAATTTTTAAAAAATTTCTTCTTGTAATGTGCTTCATAAAAATATGAGTATACC
>NZ_JBEUTW010000474.1:0-6912 GCF_040492675.1 Bacillus sp. AP50 | reverse complement strand
ATACATATGTTAAAAAAATAATTTATTTTAATTATGATATTTTAGCAGACATCTATATTAAACATTGGGGACATTTTGTTGAATACTCCTATCCAGCCTCGTTTTACAAGATGCTCTTCCCTACTCTCGTATATTAGATCTTTGTTGCGGGACTGGTCATCTCTGCCGGTGATAGTTTAATTTAGTTGAACTAAAAAGTGTGTTTCGCAAAGTTTACTCCGTATTACATAACGAGGGTATATTCGCATTTGATATGAATAAAAAAATAAAAAAACTGAATCGAAATGATTCAGTTTTTTCTTAATATATTTACAATTGCAGTTGTTTCGTCATTTTCTTTATAGACACGCGGAATTCTTCTATCTAGCATACATGTAACTTCATAGTTTATTGTACCTAACATATCCGCTATTTCTTCTACTGCGATATTTTCTTCACCTTGTTTACCGTAGAATACTACTTCGTCTCCTACTTGTACTGGCATCGCTTTTGAAACATCCAACATTAACTGATCCATACAAACACGGCCAATAACAGGTACTCGAACCCCGTTAATTAACGCATAGCCTTTATTAGATAATTGACGATTATAACCATCAGCATAACCAATTGGTACAGTCGCAATCCATTCTTCACCAGTTGTTACATACGTATTCCCATAACTTACACCACGATTCTTCTTCGCATGTTTAATATGAGCTACTTTTGATTTTAACGACAACGCAGGCTGTAAAGAAACGACTGAATGATCCACTTCTTTTGATGGATACATACCGTACACTCCTATTCCAACGCGTACCATATTTTGAAATGTGTTACTTAATTCCATTGATCCCGCACTATTTGAACTATGAATATATGGTATTTGAATTCCTAATTCTTTCGCTGTATTAACAGCTTTTTCAAATAAACTTGTTTGCATATTCGTATATGATTTATCGATTTCATCTGCCGTAGAGTAATGCGTAAACATCCCTACTACCTCTACATACTCCATACGGTTTAATTCTTCTAAAAATGGTTTAACTTCTTCTTCTTGTAAACCGATACGACTCATTCCTGTATCAATTTTCACTTGAATTTGTACTTTCTTTTGAAGACGGTTTGCAATTTCATTTATACCATGTAAATCTTCTACTCTATAAACAGTCATCATAACGTCATATTGAATTACATCTTCTACAGCCGCTACTGGTGTGTATCCTAAAATTAAAATTGGTACAGTAATTCCTGCTTCTCTTAATTCTATTGCTTCATCTACAAATGCAACTGCAAGTTGATGTATTCCCGCTTCAATTGCAGCTTTGGCAACTTCAACTGCCCCATGGCCATACCCATTCGCTTTTACAGCAGCCATCATCTTAATTTCTTCATCATTTACATGTTTTTTAAATTCTTTTACATTATGTTTTACAGCATTTAAGTCAATTTCTACAATTGTATCTCTTCCATATTTCAAACTCATTGGTCTAACTCCTAACTCAATAATTGCATTCCATTCTATTTCACGTTTCATATGACCTTTTACAATATAATACTTTTCATTATGCTAGTCAAACTACTAGAATTTTCGGAATTTTGAGTATGATATAATATCCTCAAGAAACTATTATATACGGAGACGAGGAGAATTACAATGTTTGTTCAATCTGCATTGCATCAACTAAAAGTTGCTATTGATACTTCTATTTATATGCTTAACCAATATAGTGAAAACGATTTAAAAATACAACCGATTCACTCAAAACGATCATTATTTGAAATGTGTGCACATCTTTCTCTTATTTGTCATGCTGATTTACTCATTTTAAATGGTATTTCAGAAAAAGAATTACATACCTTTTATATAGAACATACGCCCGTAACAGTTGCTCACATGCAACAAACGATGATTGAAGGATACAACCTTCTCTCTAAAACATTTCTTTCCTACTCCCAAATAGAATTAGCAGAAGTTATGACTGCCTATTGGGGGATTTCTTATTCGCGCTTTGAATGGTTACTTGAAATCGTTGCACACTTTTATCATCATCGTGGACAAATTCATATTTTATTATGCGAGCATATGAAAGATCCTCGCATTCCTTTATTTGAGTGATTTTCCACTCATTCATTAATTATAAATAGAGAAGCTACAAAACCAATAAAAAGTATCATTCCTAATAAAATAAATGTTTGAGCATAACCTCCTATTTTCATAAGATAAATAGAAATGATAGGTCCTATACTAGTACCTAAAAATAAAATAAAAGTATATTCCCCTTGCTTTCCCTCCTAATTGACCTACAAGAGAAACTAAAGACGGAACGGATATAGCAATACCTATTACAAAACAGACACTCATCATTACAAGTAGAGATAGATCCGAAACAAAGCCCATTGAACTTAGACTAAAAATAGCAATCAATAATCCTCCTTGAAGAACCTTTCTTACTTCAAACCTCTTTGTTAAACGACCTGCAAGTGGTGACAGCAACATACCAAACAGCCCTGCTAAGCGAAAATAAAGGATTTGTTCTGCAGTTAAATTGTAAGTAGGAGAGCTCAAATAATTCCCTAAAACAGTATACATATTAACAAAAGCCATTATTAAAACAGGATTTTTCACACTGACTAACTATTAGTTTTAAATAATTCGCAACTTCTTTAAGGCATAAGAAATTCCGCCTTCACTCGCCTTCGTTGTAACGAAATCAGCCCATCTCTTCAACTCCTCTCCACCATTTCCCATCGCAACTCCTAATCCTACATACTGCAACATCTCAATATCATTTCCACCATCGCCAAAAGCAATGGCTTCTAATTTACTAATGTTTAAATGTTCCAATACTTTTTGAATTGCAGTTAGCTTCGATACTTTACTATCTTCCAATACATTTATAACGTAACCATGAAAACGCTCAAACGTAAGTGCTGGATATCTTTCAATGAATTTTTGAGCTTCTGTATCATCAGCATACAGACATATGCAATACATCTCATCTGATAAGTTTCTAACTTTGTCAGGATACCGCTCTAAATTTAAAGTTTCATTTAACGCTCGCATGACACGTTCATCTTTGGAAGCAATATTATTCATTGCAAATTCTTCTGTAAAGTAAGAAACACTGTGACCATGTAATTCAGCAAAATTTGAAATATCATGAACGATTTCGCTTGAAAGTACTGATTTATGTATAACTTCTTTCCCACATTTTATATGTGCACCATTTGCTGAAATAAACGTATTTATACCTAGTTCCTTAAATTGTGAGCATAAACTATACGGTCTTCCAGTTGTAACAACTACGTGAATTCCTTTATCTATTAACCTTCGTATCGCTTCTTTTGTACTTTCGTGCATGCTTCTATCAATCTCACTTAATAACGTACCGTCAACATCGAAAAATACAACTTTGTACATAAGTCTTTACATCCCGTCCAAATGATTCGTATCATTAATGAAATGCACCGTTTTTTGTTCACCCTCAATTTCAATTAAACTTATTCCCGTATCTCCCATTTTGAAATAGTAGTCCATTGAAATTGGCATTTTGAAAAATGCACGTAATAGACTATTAATTACGCCTCCATGGGCAACAATTGCAATTCGATCATATGTATTCTCTATCATAATTTTAGAAAAGATTCCTTCTATTCTCATTCGAAACTCAATAAATGATTCTCCGTTTTCAAAACGGTCATGAAGAAACTTTGGCTCTGGATATTTCTTTGCTTCTTCAAATGATAAGCCTGCTTGCACTCCATTATTAAACTCCATTAATTCCTCTTCTAATTGAATTGGACAACCAATTGCTTCTGCTAATATTTCACCCGTTTCACGAGCGCGTTTTAATGTGCTTGCCCAAATGAAATCTGGCGCAAAATCTTTTTTCACTTTCTGTACAAGTCTTTGTACTTGTTGTCTCCCTTTGTCAGTTAACTCAAAATCAGCTCGACCTTCATGCACATGTAAAATATCAGCTTCTGATTCTCCGTGGCGTATTAGTAGTATTTGCATGTTTCTCTCTCCCTTTATTTAACATTCATAAAATTCCATTATATCACATTTTAAGATTCCAAAATAAAAAAGGAACGGTCTCCCGTCCCTCATCCATTCACTTTTTCCGCATCATTCCAATAATATTTACTAAACGCTTCTGTTAACACATCAATTGTGTTATATAATTCATCTAACGTATTATCAACACCACCAACTTCAATTAACATCGCATTTTTCGATAAATCTTGATTATAAACGCCATTTCCATCTTTTTTATACTTGGGAAAAATCCCTCTACTTAATCCGTAGTAGTTTTCATCTAAATAACTATTGATCGCTCTTGCAATTTTTTCATTTTCAGCACGGCCTTCATTTTCCATCCCAATTATAAAATATAATCTTGCATACGATTTTCCGTTAATTACTTTTGTTGTTACTTTCTTACGCTGATCGTCACGGTGTATATCAATTGGAAACGCAATTTTATTATTTTGTGCTAATGCTTCTTTTACATATTCATGAGACGCTTTATATGATTGCGGCCATTTCCATTTTTTACTCGCTAATAAATCACCCATATTCGTTTTATCGTGAACTACCGGAATTCCTTGTCCTTCAAGTTGCTCTTTCATACGTTTCCCTAGTAAGGACACATTTACATCTGGACTTGATGGATCCGTAGCCCCTGGTAATAATGGAAAGAAGGATTCCCAGCTATGTGTATGATAAATATATACTGCACTTTCACCTTTTTTCGCTCCGTTCTTTTTCTGAACCGGATTATTCTTTTCCGCTTCTGTAACTTTATCTTTTGCTACTTCCCGTTCTTTCGTTACTTCTTCAATCGGTACACTAGATTCATTTGGGATATTCGTCAAGTTTGTCCCTTCCCCAGCTACGATAATATTAGAATAATACTTTGACATACCAGGTACTTCTTTACCGACGAATGTTCTTAAATCTTTAATTTTCAAATCTGTCGCAATAGAGAACATTAAATTTCCAACTGACTCTCTTTTATTCTTCTTAAAATAATCAAATCCGTAATAGCGATTCTCACTTTCTATCATTTGAACAAAACCTTGCATCGATACTTTTCCAAACCATTGATTTGCATAATTCGATTTCATTGTATGTAAAAATGACGTCAAAATCGACGCTATCATAATTACTATTAGCGCATATAAAAGGAGTAACGAAATCAGTTTCTTCCCATGTATTCGAGTTGCATACTTTTTCACTGCATCACCTTCTTTATACATGGATATGTACAAGCTTTTCGGAATATACGCAAAAAAAAGAGAAATGGTATCCCATTTCTCTTCCTCACTTTTATTGTTCTTTTCCTGTATCATTTGAAGGTAGTTTCTTCACTTGTTTTTCTTTAAATATTTCTCCAATTGCCCCAAGAGTACCAAGTGTTTCAATTGCATTAGACGGAATAAAGACTTTATTTGCTGGTCCTTTTGCAACTTCAGCTAATGATTCAAATGATTTGTAAGCAAGTATACGCTCATCCAAATTCGCTTCACGAAGCAATTCAATACGATTTTGTTCTGCTTTTGCGATTTCTTCAATTGCCCTTGCTTCCCCTTGCGCTTCTAATTCTTTTGCTTCTTTTATACCTTCAGCTTCGCGAATACGCGCTTCTTTATCCCCTTCAGCCATCAAGATTTTACTTTGCTTTTCCCCTTCAGCACGAAGGACTTTATCTTGTTTTGCTGCTTCAGCTTCTAAAATAATCGCACGTTTATTACGCTCAGCCTTCATTTGTTTTTCCATTGATGCTTGCACATCTTTTGGCGGGTTAATATCAACAACTTCGACACGTTCAATACGTACGCCCCATTTTTCTGTTGCTTCATCAAGCGCTAAGCGGATTTCTGTTGAAATTTTTTCACGACCAGATAACGTTTCATCCAGTTCCATTTTACCGATAATTTGACGCATCGTTGCTGAAGTAATATTACGAACACCATATTCATAGTTTGAAATACCATATGTCGCAAGTTCTGGTTCAACAATTTGATAGAAAATAATAGTATCAATTTCTACTTGAACATTATCTTTCGTAATTACCTTTTGCGGTGGTACATTCGTTTGTTGAATACGTAAGTCATGATATACACGAACACGATCTACAATTGGTATTAAAATATTTAACCCTGGGTGCATGATACGTTGAAACTTACCAAATCTTTCAACAACCCCAACTTTTTGCTGAGGAATAATTTTAATTGTTAATGCGATAAATGTAACTACAATTAGTGCGAATATAATCGTTAACGTTAATGCTACCATATTTATTCACTCTCCTTTTTCACTTGTAATATAGTACTATGCCTCTTTATAACAACGACTTTTTCTCCAGCATCAATTGAAGAATCTGCAATAGCTGTCCAAGTATCTCCATCCACTTTCACAATACCATTCGCTTCATTTGTAATCGTTTGCATAACAATCCCTTTTTTACCAACAAGCATATCTACTGTATCAGTAAAACCTTTTGCTTCTCGAAAGTTTTTTGAAATTCTTTTCGTAAAGAATGTCAAAGTTAAACTTACAATTGCACCAACAGTAACTTGTAACAGTAGTGCATCAGGAGCAAACAAAGCAATAAGACCTCCGACAACAGCTCCAATTCCAAGCCAAAGCATGTAAAATGTAATCGACAACATTTCTGCGATAAATAAAATACCAGCTATTATAAACCAAATTACCCAAGCAGCCATATGCAACCCTCACTTTCTTTCTCATTTTCTATATGTATATGAAGAAAAGAATGGTTTATCCGCCCTTTCTGACACTTGGGCGTTTGCTACAAGCTATTGTACATACTCACTGTTACAATGATCATTAATATAATACTATATCAATATATTCTTCATTATACATGAAAATCCCTTTCAAAAAGTGACAAAAAATTAAAT
>NZ_JBEUTW010000473.1:0-7604 GCF_040492675.1 Bacillus sp. AP50 | reverse complement strand
TAAATAACATAACAAGAAAAAACATGATTCCAAAGTATAATACGCTTTTACCTATAGCACTTGTTGAAATTATAAATTTATATTTATTGATGGGTAATTCAAATAACTTTAATGCAAATGTAGATAACCCCTGCGATACTCCAATACCTATCATAAGTCCACTCACTAAAGATATAACACCAATTAGAAACGTCTCTGTTACTAAAATTCTGGATATGTTTCTTCTTCCCATACCTAAAGTCATGTATATTCCTAATTCTTTTTTACGTTTTTTAATTAAAAAATTATTTGCATACAATATTAAACCACCTAATATTACGGATACAAATACTGACACATCTGAGATAGCGTTCATTACTGTAGGCACATACTTTCTATCTGCAGTGTTAATTTCCACAAGTGCCTTTTGTGATTCAATGGAGTTAAAGCTATAAAATATACAAACAGCCAGTGTTAGTGTTAAGAAATATATTGTATAATCTTTAAAACTTTTCTTTATATTCCCAATAGCAATCTTAGAGTACATTATTATCGTCACCTCCAAGAAGGGTTATAACTTCGATAATTTTAGTAAAGAATTCTTTTCTGGAATCATTTCCTCTTACCAACTCGATAAATATTTTGCCATCATTAATAAATAGAATTCTACGAGCATAGCTTGCTGTAAATGCATCATGAGTAACCATAAGTATTGTAGCTTTTAAATCTTTATTAAGACTTTCAAATCTTTCGAGTAATAATCTAGCTGATTTGGAATCTAATGATCCTGTTGGTTCATCTGCAAGTACTAAAGATGGATCTGTTACGATAGCCCTTGCCGAAGCAACCCTTTGTTTTTGTCCGCCTGATATTTGATAAGGGTATTTGCTTAATACTTGTTCAATGTCTAAATATTTTGCAACCGATTGTATTTTTCCATCAATTTTTGAACTTGCCTCACCTTTTATAGTTAACGCTAGGGCAATATTTTCATAAGCGGTAAGGGTATCTAATAAATTAAAGTCCTGAAATACAAACCCTAATTCATTTTGTCTAAACTTATCTAGTGACTTTGATTTTAACCGAGTAATGTCACTATTATTTATCATTATTTTCCCCGTAGTAACATTATCAATCGTTGATATACAGTTAAGTAATGTAGTTTTGCCACTTCCTGAAGGCCCCATTATCCCAACAAATTCTCCCTCATCTACCTTAAAACTAATATTATCTATAGCCTTTGTTACATTATCTTTATTACCATAATATTTTTCAATTTTTTCTACACTTAATATATTTCGCATTAATACTTCTCCTTTTTCATTATAAAAATTCTTTAACTCCCCTTCATTTTATATAATTTCATTAATAGTATCGGTGGAATTACATTTCATTAACATTACATTTTTGTTATATTGAGTGATACCTCTCTACATGTAAGTTATCAGAAATCGCGATGGTATAAGTAAGAATTATTCGATGCCTTACCAAGGAGGCAGATAAATGTAGGGCTATCGATTCTGGTGCAAAAACGATAAAACTTATGTAATTTGCGGAAATAAACAAAGTGGTTACAGCGTAACAACAGCTCTATTTAAAAGACATGAATTCATAGTCATTTCGGCAGTTTTCTGATTTAGATTGGATACAGTACAATGGTAAACGACACCTAATATATCAAAGACTGTCTTTTTGTATAGCTTCATATAGGGGGAGCACCAAACATCCATTAACTCAAGGTATAATTTTATATAAAATGGCAAACTTGTAATCTTATGGTCGTGGCATCGAGATCTCCAAGATTGGAGAAGTCCAACAGCTAGCAAGATTTCGAGGCATATAACAAAAGGTGTTAAACCTGAAAATATCATTCTACTTCATGATTGGAATGGTAGCGAATTTTCCCAGACATCTCAAACAATTGAAGCATCAGAAAGCATCATGAAGTATTTAAACAACAATGGATATACATGTGTCACAGTATCTGAAATGCTCTATCGTTCCAAAAAAAGAATTCCTCCTTTTTTGATCCTTGTTATCAGTAAATTTGGATTTATTTCCTACGTGTTTAAAACTTTACAGTACTGGGGACAAAATATTAAAGAAATTCAATTTAAAAAATAGTGGTACATTAGATATTAAAGATATCATGATGAAAATAGACTATACTGTAAACGATTTAAAATAAAATAACACTACAGAAGATTATAGTAAACATATTAAAGTACAATTTCTTTTGGATTGGGATTCTGCGAAAAGCCCTGTATACGAGACAAATCTTGCAGAACTAAAATCACAAAGCCCACAGATTGCCTCCAAAAAAGGATTTCATTCTAAGTGGACTGAAACAAGGGGATTAAAACCTGGGAAAATGGATTGGTTTTGGATAAAGTTTGTATTTGAAGACAACGGCACAGATCAGAACGTGTTCCAAGGGGATAGTATTGCGCTAAACATGGAGTTCTAAGCCAATCAAACAGATGGACAAGAAAGATAAATTTAATAGCATATTACTGGTAAAAAGTAAAACTGAGCTTATACCTTTTAAGTATTTAAAATGAAAAACAAAAAGGACTTGTAGGAATCCCTACAAGTTCTTTTTCAGATAATGTATAAAAGATGAGTCAACATAGATTAATCTTAGTATATTTTTTAACATATTGAAGATACAAACTCAATCATATATAGTGATTGAGCCTGCACCTTCAATTTTTTGTTTCTCTTTTTTATGAATATATTTTTGTACATATGCGTTTTATATAGTAATTTCTAATGATAAGGAAGTAAATAAATTGAATACAAAAAAAACTTACTAATACAACAATTGAGCTTTGAATAACGGACATTTCCCTACTTATGGTTTGTCCTAATTGCTGCAAAGTTAGAAATGCAAAACTGCTGTGAATCATAGCTACTACAATGGGTAAGAAAAATAATATCATCATTTGTGTTGTTATAATTTTCTTTAACTCTTTTTGACTTAAACCTAATTTTGAAATCATTTGATACTGCTCTTGATCACGTTTTAAATCAGTAAATAGACGGAAATATAAAAAACTTATTGCAAATGCAAAGAATACAACTCCCACCAATATACTTGTAATAGAAAGTAATCCATTTTGTTGTTTTAGTTCAAGCCATTTCAAACTCAAAGATGAAAAAGTATAAGAATCGCCTAATTTCGTACCAACTGATTTCATAAGATTTTTTGAGACTGCAGTTGTTTCAGGCCAATTTTTTATAATAAAACCGTATATAGTGTAATTTTGCAAGATACCAACATCTACAGTTTTAATATTTAGGACTTCATTGTAAACAGCATCAGAGATAATAACAGTTTTAGCAAGCATCTCTTTTAACTCTGGGACAGTTAATGTTTTTTGAACAGTAACTGGTACTTCTAGTTCACCATGCCTTAACACAAAAGGTTTTAGGTCCTCTACACTTTTGTGTTTTTTCATTGGTAGTATAACGATACTTTCATTTTCATTTGTTAATTTTTCTATTTCATATCCTAGTGTTTTAGCATATTCATTATACGTAGAAAGATTAATTAATCTAATGTCATTCTGTGTTATTTTAAATTTTGCTGTTGCAAGTTTATAAGAAAATCCAGATTCTTTTAATTGTTTTTTTATCTCTTCAATATGAGATTTTTCTAGTGGATTTCCCCAATCTGATCTATAGGTAAATGCAAATGGGGTCTCATTTTTTGCTAATTCAGGATTTCCGATAGCTGTACAAGCTCCAATTGCTGTAAAAGATACCGCAGATATAATTGTAACCATAAAGAACGTTCTCGCATTATCTTTCATTCGGAATGCTAATTCTGAAATAACAAGGAGGTTGGTTCTTTTAAAGAATGTAGTTTCTCTATTTTTTAAATTGTATATCACATATATACAAAATTGATGAAAGAAAATATAAGTTCCAAATATAATAAGCGTGACCCCTAATCCAACGATCAGTAATACTTCATTCCCACTCATATAATTAATTGCGATTGCATCGATACTGTGGTGGACAGAAGTGTAGCCTGCTCCAATTAAGATTATAGCCAACAAAGATAGCCAAGCAGACGCTTCAGGTTCAGGTTTTGGCTTTTCTTCTGATTTTATGAGTTCTACAAGCTCATTCATTTTCACCATTTTTGATGTAAATAAAGAAATAAGTAGAAATAAGATAAAAAAGGACAGAGCTGTTACTCCAATAGCCTTTAATGGAAAATAAAATGGTAACCTATGCTCTACTGCCAATAAAGACCCACTAACTAGTAAAAATAATTTAGAAAAAATCATTCCAAGTCCAATACCCACTAGTATAGAAGGGATTCCAATCAACATGTTTTCGAAAAAAATTAATCGATGAAACTGTTTATGAGACATTCCATGTAACATTAATAATCCAAACTCTTTTGTTCTATTTTTTAAAAATGCGCTAGCAGAATAGAAAATAAATAAGAAAGAGAAAACAAAAATTAAGGAATACGATAGTTGAAATCCTATTTTCCCAAATGTGCTCATTATAGTACTTACATGAGTCAGTTCACCTTTTAGATTTGGATGAAAGAAAAGTAGACCATAAGTAAAGAAAATCATTACCGCAAATATGCTACTAAAAAAATACCCAAGATATATTCGTTTATTCCGTATAACATTATTCAATGCTAGCTGTCGAAAAGTCATTTTTATTCCCTCCTAACATAGAAAGACTGTCCATAATATTTTTATAAAGTAATGGACAATTTTCATTGTGGTAAATTTCATTATATAACTGTCCATCATTGTTTCCTTTTCTTCTATATTTAATTGTGTTAATATCTCCATTACATCTTGAGAGAGTTTAGTATCCAAATTCCCTGTTAGCTCATCGGTAAGAATTAATTTAGGAGAATGAATGGGTGCACAGACAATCGCTGTTCGCTGTGCTTGTCCTCCTGATATTTCATATCCTCGTTTATTTATTCTTTTCACATTCAGGTCATCTAATACGAGCGGAAGAACCATCTTCCCTTTTACTGTTAATGTATGCATGAGATTGGCTTATAAATGCAGTTTCGTCTATTATGGGTACACCCTAATCATCCATCTATTAGCTACTGAAAACACTTTGTTCCAACTGTATGATAATCAGTTGAAAAGTGGTAAAGAAATCCGTAATCACAAGTACGTTTAGAAAAGAATGTATGAATTATATTCAAAATTACATATATCTCGGCCGTACCCGTGTCTGCGAAATAAAGCTAAATTATTGGTAGAAAGTTAATACGGATTTTTACTATTAATATACTCCCTGATGTTGGCAAATCAATAGTAGAAATCATATTCAATAACGTTGTTCTTCCACTACAAGAAAGGTCCATAATCCCAACAAATTCTCTTCTATGATTGTTAAATTTACATTTAAAAGTGCTATATGCGAAGCTTTACCTGTATATTCTTTACTAAGATCTTTTACTTTTACTATATTTATAGGATAAATCCCCCCAAATTTACAAACTAAAAATGAGAGTTGATAGATGATGTCCCCTTCTCTTTAAATCGTTTCCGTACCCTTGCATGCACTATACAAACAAAGGCGAAGTCTTCCAAAACAGACTCCGCCTTTCCCATGTATCATGGGTTACAACCAGTACTAGTAGCTTCATAATATTTCCTCAACCTATTTCCTTGCGGAAATAGGTTGAGACCAAATATCTTCTTCATTATCATTTACATGTACCTCAAAGACATATATAGGTTGAGAGAAACCTTTTGTATCAGTGTAGTAATCTATATTATATTTTGTAATTAATAATGTATCACCTGCATTGAAAGATCCTATAGGTTCAAATTCTCCTTGTTTCAGTTTTTGAAATGCTTCCTTTGGAGAAAGAATTTCAATATCTCGAACAGGTGATTTTTTAGTAACGGAATCTTTGTAAACAGGTTTTTTTTCCCCTTCTTCTTTTAACTCTATTGATGTTTTTATCGTAACGTGAGACATATCTATTTTTGTATTGGGATCAATAGGCATATTTCCAAATTCCTTCATATGGTACGAAATAATTATTCCAAATGCAATGAGAATTACTGTAATGGGAAGGAATAAATATTTCATCATCTGTGCATGCGTTTCTTTTTTCTTCAATAATATAAGAACTATGTTTAACACAGAATACCCTAGCATCATTCCTAAAATATTATGAAGTAAATCAACAAGTTCCATACTTCCACGTTGCATTGTAAATTCAAGTATTTCAATTAATAAACTTGCTATAATTGAGATCATTAACATCCATTTTGTTTTTTGAAAAACCTTACTAAATAAAGGGAATAAAATTCCTAAAGGAAAAAGCATACCTATATTCACAATGATATGGAAAAAGGAAGTAAATGAAAATGTATTCCATGCTTTTTTATAAACACTAAGTACATCAAAATCAATGGTTCTTGCATAAGCTATATCATCTGAACGACCAAATGAAGTAGCTGATAATGCAAGAGAATAATATCCTATTATTAATATCAATAATATAATTTGTTGTACGGTAAACTCTTTTTCACCTTTACATACCTTTTTGTATACTACAAAATAGCTAAAAATAAGTATGAGAAGGAATAAAAATGTGAGTTGTATCATAGGAATTGCAAAACTAACGAATAGTTCGGAAATAATGTTCATTTTACACCTCTGTGTTTTTTATTTTTTTCCGACCGAAGACTCTTTCCCGAAAAATGTGAGGGTGTGCAACACTAATTTTAGGTTGAAGATGAATGTCGGTTGGCCTAAGTCAATCTGTTCGCCACTATATACTGGTACAAATCATTCTTCAACGTTCTATGGCTCCACGCTTGTCAAAGTTGTGACAAGCAAGCTAAAGTAGAAATTGGGGTAAATCAACGTACAAAATACTTATGTTCTCACCGCAGGGACTATAGATAGAGCCTGCTAAGATAACTGGTGGATACATCGGTGTTCTCAGGAATCGCCTATTTCCAACAGTCCATTAGGTTCCGTGTTGGGTAGTTTAAATAATATTCTAGATAAAAATAACGAAGTATCGTTACCTCTAGTAATTATTAATCCAGAATTATACCGTATCCATGTGGTTCTCTCTAATTGATGTATACTTAACGGAATCATCTTTTCTAAAGGTGATAACTTCATCAAATTTTTCAATTGAATTTTAATGCAGTACTGCTCCTGCGACAAAACCTTAATGGAAAGACATAAAAATCAACTAGATTCGCAACACATTTTTTCATGAGTGTTTCTGTTATTCATTATAGTAGTAAGATTTTTTTTCTCATATTGAATTTCCTTTCATTTTACTTACACGCTTGTAATGTTTCTGAAAATACAGTCTATAAGATTATAGCAGTGGTTCTTTTTGGGGAGATAGCGAAGAGGGAATTTTCATTTGCACTTTACTATACCGAACTAGATTTCGTTATAGTTTTTATTAGTAATTCATTGTATCTTCTTTACCAGACACGTATAAAAATCAATATTATGAAAGTAAACTACTGGGTAAAAGTTTCCTTTCATTTTTGGAAACACTTAAAACTAAATTTGCAATAAATTTCTCAATATAGATATAGATGTTATATATGGTTTTTATATCGAAAATTAACAAAAAATAT
>NZ_JBEUTW010000472.1:0-992 GCF_040492675.1 Bacillus sp. AP50 | reverse complement strand
CCCAAAACAAAAAAACGAGCTAAATTCAAATAAATAACCGTAGAGAGATAATAATTTTATTTTGGGAGTCCTTTAATCTTAGCTTGATGGTGATGTGGCGGTACCCCCTTTTATCAAAAAAAGGGTATCGTAATGGGAGCATCAATAATTGACTACGACAATAAGGTAAGATCGCTTCTGTCAGGAACAAGTAATTTATTATTAGTATTCCCTTTCTTTAAAATTCCGGATGTCCTATTGTATACTTAGGTTTTACTGGTCCTTTCATGAACCAGAGAAGGCTAAAAAAGAATTGTTGGAATATTTCGACGATTGGTCAGACGATTTAAAAAAATATATTTTATGTGCGAATGGAGAAATAATCCCTAGAAGAATCTATATGCTCCCTGTGCATCACCGATGGGAAAATAGATTTGGAGTTACGCTTATCGGTGATGCCGCTCATTTAATGTCTCCTTTTGCTGGTGCTGGAGCAAATTTGGCCATGCTGGATGGCGCAGAACTAGCGCTGTCCATCATTAATCATTCTAATTTGGATGATGCAATTAAAATCTATGAAGACAAAATGTTTGCATACGCTGGAGAAATGGCAGCCATTACTCAAGCTAACTTAGATATGTTTTTCTCAGACCGTGCAGATGAAAAATTGGAGGAGGTTTTTCGTGATATCCAGCATTGATACATTAAAATTTGCGCAGTAGAATTAGTAAAAATATTTTGTTAGTTGTAGAAAGTAGTATTTAGTAGAGAGACATAGTGTTTTATGTCTCTCTACTTTTTTAAACATCTTTTGTAGATTTGAAATAAAGTTATGATGTTTATTTATATAAAAAAATAGGAAACAATGATTCTAAATCATTGTTTCCATTTAAGAAGGTTATTTGGTACGTTAAAATATGAATAGACAACATGTCAGCAACATAAAATTTGGATAGATCCTGTTTCATGATTAAAATAAAATGAAATTTTAATACTAATTTGTGTTTATAACA
>NZ_JBEUTW010000471.1:0-3459 GCF_040492675.1 Bacillus sp. AP50 | reverse complement strand
ACATTATACAAAAAATAATAGTAAAAAAATAAGTATATAAATAATTAATCAAAACTCCTGAATGCATTTAAAATCTCCTAACTTTACATTGTAATCTATAACTTTGTCATTTTAGAATATAATTCAAGAACGGGTGGTCATAATCACCCCACCCATATCTTTTACAGGTATTTCAACATCAATTGTCTTGCTTTGAAAAAAGGGATAATATGACATCGTATATTTTTCCCCCTCAATACTTGCTGAAATGCTCTCTTCTTCTTTTAAATAATCCAGGTATTCTTCCAAGGCTAAATTCATTTTTTGCATAATCGTACTGTGAGGCAAACCGACATAGCGAATATGCCAAGGTTCATATTCAATACCTGTAACATCCGTTTTATCCGAGGGATAGCGTAAGATAAAGCCGTATTTCCAAGCATTTTTTTCTATCTACTTCCCTTCAGGTGCTCGGTCCATTTGCGTTAAGCCTGATCCTACATCAAGTGATAAACCTGAATTATGTTCACTATAACCTGCTGGTAAGGCATAATCAGCCTCCATCTCATGGTAAAGTCCACTTGGCGCATAGGATATTTACTGTTAATTAAGAGCAGATTCCCTTGATAGATGTGTTCTTTTACAATCTCTTTCTTTTGAATAATTGAGGTAGTCCCTGTATTATCTATGTTATCTTTGTGATTTTGATCATATTTTTGAACCTCTACTTTATTCTGAAAAAACAGTGCTTTATTCATGAAAGCAAAACCTAAGAAAAATAACAATAAAAAAACACCACTTCTTCATTTTCAGCTTCCTCCTTAGGTAAATGACTTGATGATAATGTCACGCTGATTCAAACGCTGAAGATTTCGGATATGAAACTCTTAACGATTACTTTCTGCAAAGCGATGCTATATCTAGATGTGTATACTCTGTTCAGTGGTGTGCAGGAACATCCAAAACAGTAGATTGCTCATTTGGCACAATTCGCTAAAAAGAAAAGAAATATTTGTGTCACTCTTTTTCTAAACATTTGAGCTATTTTAATCCACGCATAAGTTATCATATCTTTCTTTGACGAAATAAAAAAAGCTCGTTCTTATGGTTTAAATCTACCGCATAAGAACGAACCATTTTTTAATATTAAATTGTTAATTTCCTAAGAAAAAGTAGAGATAACTTTAAGAATTTCTTAAGAAATAATGATTATTTTCTAAGAATCCCCTTTATCAACCGAGTCTTGGAAGACTGGAAGTTCTACCGTGAAAGTCGTAGAGTTATCATTACTTTCCGCGTAAATCTGTCCGCCATGCTGAACAATGATTTCTTTTGCAATCGCCAATCCAAGTCCCACGCCGCCCGTATCAGAAGAACGGGCATCATCCAATCTGTAAAACTTTTCAAATATGGTAGCGAGTTTATCTTTCGGGATGTTTCCGGCGTTCTCAAAAACGATGGATACCACATCATCGGAGAGTTCCGCCGTAATGTCAATTACACTGTCGTTCTCGCTGTATGCAGCGGCGTTTTTCAAAATATTGTTAAAGACCCTCGCTAGCTTATCAGGGTCACCAAATACGGTCAAATCTTCAGAAGCATGGAGTACCACCTGTTTCCCCTTCGCAGCAAGCTGGGGATAAAATTCATCAGTCATTTGCACCAGCATATAGTATAGGTCTATGTGCTTTTTCGTGAGCGTAATCGTTTGAAGGTTATATCGCGTAATCTCAAAAAACTCGTCGATTAGCTGTTCCAGGCGATACGCTTTGTCTAACGTGATATGCACGTACTTTGCCTTTTGCTCTCTTGGCATGTCTGGTGCCTCGTCAAGCAGGATCAGATAACCGATAACTGATGTAAGGGGCGTTTTAATATCGTGTGCCAAGTACATAACAACTTCATTTTTCCTTTGTTCGGCCACCTTTGCATCATGCTCTCGCTTTTCAAGGGTTCGCTTTAATGTGTTGAGCTTCTGTTCCATGAACTCCATTTCCGCAGAAAGCTCAATTTGTTTATCTTCGTTCTGAATAAGTATATCAATACCGGTATTTATCTCTTCAAAGTATTTTACAAATTTTAAAAGCATAACTCGGCATAGAATAAGAATACTAATGGCAACCGCCACATAAATAAAAATTTCTATATTGTTCCGTATAGTATACTGATATATTATCATTGCGTCCCAACGCTCTAAATGATAACTGTTTTCCAAAAAACGTACGATCCACTCCCCCAGTGTCCCTTGGATAAATAGACGCACAAACAGCACAAATACAACTGCTGCCATGACAATCGTAAGGATATATTGGTAGAGTTTTCGTTTTAATTTTGAATAATCGATTTTTTTATTCTTATTTTTATTTTTCAATTTTATAGCCGATCCCCCATACCGTTTTTATATACTTCGGATTATCAACCGTGTCGTTCATCTTTTCTCGCAGATGTCGGATATGCACGGTGATAGTGTTATTGCTCTTGCTGAAATATTCGTCACCCCATATCTCATGAAACAGCTTCTCAGAGCTAACCACATTCCCCTTGTTTTCACAGAGGATACGCAGGATTGAAAACTCGGTGGGAGTGAGAGATAACGGCTTCTCGTTCAGAGAACACTCATGCGTGCTTATATTAATGACAAGACCAGAGTGAACGATAACATTCTCGTTCTGTTCCGTTACTCCATTGTATTTTTTATATCGGCGTAACTGCGCCTTGACTCGCGCAATTAACTCTAGTGGGCGAAAGGGTTTTGTAATATAATCGTCCGCACCAATTGTTAGCCCTGTAATTTTATCTACTTCCGTATCTTTCGCCGTCAACATGATAATTGGATAGGTGTGCTTGTCCCTTATTTTTTGACAGATAGTGAGACCACTTACGTCGGGAAGCATGATATCCAATATTGCAAGGTCAAGCACATTCTTATCTATACATTCCAATGCTTCTTTGGCGGTATAGTATTTAAAAACCGTATAATTCTCGTTTTTTAAATACAGCTCAACCAAATCGGCAATTTCGCGTTCATCTTCCACAATAAGTACTTTATCACTCATGGTTACCAATCCTCCTCTATGGATGTGCTTTTTTCAATTGGAATTTTTTCCGAATAACGAGCCTATCATACCTATCACTCCAAGTAAAGTCCTATTGTTGTATATAGACAGGGTCGGTTTCACAAAATAGATTTTTGGATTTACCCATCTATTAAGACTTAATTTTATACCAAGAATAAAAGATCTATCGGATTCAAAATCATTTACAATAGATAGAGCAATATACTCTCCCTTTAGAAAAATGAAACAATTCCGCCTTAAATTGACTTTGTATAATCTTAACTTGATAGCAATGTCGCGCTAGCCAAAATACAAATATCTTCTTCAAAAAAAGAAAAGCGGTAACTAATGTATGACTGTGACCTAGTTTTACCTAACTTGGATTGAACCCCCTTGTTGTAGATTTTTATGTTATTATTAATAA
>NZ_JBEUTW010000470.1:0-3114 GCF_040492675.1 Bacillus sp. AP50 | reverse complement strand
AATATCAATAGCGCTACTACAATAATATATATATTCCCATTAACAAAACATTACCAATTATATATTTCAAATTGGTAATAAAGTTACTGATTCACCGAATTCTATACTAAACGTTAATGTTTTGTTAACAAGTATATGTTTACATGTTAATTCTATATTTCATGTAATTCACTGGATTGGTAGGGATTTTTACTAATATTATCGAAATACTAGCTAACATGTTAATCTCAGCTCACATGTTAATTATAATTAGTTATTTATGAGTTGATTTTTGAGGAGGTAGTTACAATGATTGAGCAAAAAAATGAAAAACAAGACCATCAAATTAACGATGATGATATATTAGATGATAATGTTTTCGAAAAAGCATGGCGAATAACAGAATTCTCAAAACTAGTAGGACGTCATCATAATACAGTTTATAATTGGTTCAATATCCTAGAAGAAAAGGGACTTCATGAAACTTTAAGAACTCAAAATACAAATGAAAAACTCTATAATGCTTTAGATCTTGAAATTGCTCTATTTATAAAGCAGAAAAGGGATGAGAAATGGTCTCTAGATGCAATTATTGACCTTTTACCACACCAATTTGATTTAAGACCAGTTTCACCAGAACATCAAACAAATGAGGTATCCACTGAATTAAACCTTCAAGCTACTGCTGAAATTATTGAAAAAATGGTAACTAAACAGTTAGAAGAAAAAATAAAACATATTGAATCTCATTATGAAGAGAGGGTAGAAAGTATATTAAAGCAGTTACCACAACCAGAAGATGTAGAAACGCTAAAATTACGCCAACGCCAAGATAGGCTTGATAATTTTATTATTGAGCATAGGGCACGTCAGGAATTAAGAAAACAAGCAGAGAGCTTATGGAATAATAAACCTGAGGAAGAGCGCACTAGAAAAGCAGGCTGGTTTAAAAAAGAGGAAGACTTGAGTAAAAAACAACTCTTCATAGAGCAGTACATACAAGATAATATTATTGAGTATATAAAATCTCTTATGGATTCAGTGGAATAATAAAAAAGTCTGGAACTTAGTCCAGACTTTTTTATTATTTTGTAGTACCAAACATCTTATCTGGATCTAGAAAATCTGCTAGATCTTCATCTTCATTTGCTCCAGCATTATTATTTTCTTCGTCACTACCCATATCAATAAAATCTCCAAATGCAAAACCTAAATCCTCATCCTCATCTATACTTTCAATCGTACTAATTTGAGACTTTTTATACTGAATTTGGCTTTGTCTTTCTTTAAATTCATTAAATTCTTCAACTAAACCTTTAGATAATCTCGATGGTAATGCATCGGTTTTATAGAAGGTATATACAGTTCCTAAGAAATCATTCTTACTTACCAAATATCCATTAAAAACTGTACCATTTATAGGTAAATTATTTGAAACTTCTACCTTAGCGTCATCCATAAAGGAATCATTAATATTCTTTTGCTCATCTAGGATAGCAAGCATACCAAAATGATGTACTTTTGATGCTTCAACAGAACCATCATCGTTCTTCTTCATCAAATCAATCGGGGGATGGAAAGAGCTTCCTCTTAATGATTCTTGGAACATTTCTATAATTGCATGGCTATTTTCTATTTGATTCATATTACGTGAAACCTTATTAATTACTAAACAGCCCGTTTTCTCAAGTAAAATACGTTTAAAATCTTGAGAATCCAGTATTACAGATGTACCAGATCCATTAGCAGCGGTATTTAACTCATGAATAATTTCACTAATACGTTGATTTGCATAATCTCGTGAATTAGCAATACCTTTTTTCTCATTTTCATTCAATTCCTTAAATTCATCGTAAAAATGCTGGTTATCAGCAAACACAACAAATGCTACACCTTTTGATTTATCATTTGCTAATTTCCAAATTTCCTGTGAAAATTTATTTACTTGTCGTAATACATCAGGCCCATCTGCTCGGACAGGAAGAGTTACAACAATCCCCATTTTAATAAAGTCTTTGCGCTCAATAGCATTTTCAAAGGCTATTCTCGCAAACTTCGCTTGATTCGCCTTGATTTCAGACATTGGATATAGCTGCGCAACTTTTTGTAATTCTTGTCTGATTACTGGCTTGTTATGAAAAGCCGAAAATTCTTCAATAGCCTTAATGATTGTAGAAGTTCCAGTTCCTCCACCTAAACCTGCAAAAAATAAAACAAGTTCATCCGAAGGTCTTACTCGTTCAGTAATAAATTCTTTTAGCTTTTCTTTTGCTTCCTCATTTGAATCAAGGACTTTTACTGCACGCTCAGGATTCTTACCTAAACCACCTAATTTCAGTGAAACTTGATTACTTTTGGGTACATTTTTTAATTCAGCTAGATCTCCATCATTACTATTTAGTGCTAAGCAATTATATACTGCTGTACCATCTGTATGTGTATATTCCGCAAATTTATCTACCATTCTAGTACCAGCTTGACCAAAACCGACCATCGTCATTTTAACTGCCACTTCATTCTTCAAGAAGTTTTTTGCCATTATTTTATCTCTCCTTATTTATCTTTTTTCTTTTCCCTAACTCAATCAGTACTTGTTGCCCTCTATAAGTTGAGATCAAAAATTTATATGGGTGCATGGTTTTTTCATAGATTAAAGACATTGATGATAGTGTACTCACACTTATTTCAGCTGAACGTCTAGATATATTCGTACGTTCAACCTCTAAAGAATAGGATTTTCCCTTTTTTTTCTTTACTCTCCTATCAATAACTACATTTTCCACTATTTCATTAATAGATATGCCCCTCATGTACTTCGTCTCTTGAAATTGTTTATTTACTATGTTTCCTATGTATAGAAATACACTATAGAGTATCTCATCTTGTTCAAGTATATCGGCAAACATGTTTACTACTTCATCTGCAAACTTGATTGTTTGATATTTTTCACTTAAAACTTCGTTCAAGTCGTCCCCCCCTTAGAACACTGGTTAATTATTCCTAGAAACATAGTACATCATTACACGTCGTATATCAAGTCATTATAAATAAAACTTATATACAGGACTTGTATATAAGACTTATAAAATTAAAAATAGAATTAATATATATTTTATAAGGGTTTATGTATACGCC
>NZ_JBEUTW010000469.1:0-1495 GCF_040492675.1 Bacillus sp. AP50 | reverse complement strand
GAGCGATACATATGAAAATTACTATTTATTTCGGAAGTCATGAAGATCAAGATGTTCGTACTATGGACTGTCATTTAGATGTAGAAGATACAGAAGAGATTGTTTCTGTATCATAATATAAATTGTAGGGATGAACCCTCTTCCCTACAGCGTTTAAGGCACCCTTTACAGGTGTCTTTTTTGTTGTTTTTTTCGTCAAAAACCCTTTACTTTATAGCGTTTTAATAGTAAAATATAAATATACGAACAAACGTTCTTTTTATTTTAATTGTACATGAAGGGATGATTTTAACAATGGTTCCATTAAAGCGCAGAGGAAGAAAAAAGCAAGCACCTATTATTTCAAATACAGGCTTTATCGGCTCTGTCTTTATTGATACATTGGAGTTACAAAAGAAATCCTATTATTTCGCTCGTAAAAAACTTCAAATTGTTCATCACGTATTAGATGGTCTCTCTGGAGCAACAAGTGCTTTATTTAAAGAACATAACATTTCAGCATACATGTCATGTGTGTATTTACATAAACAAAAGAAAATTGGCTTTGTTCTTTCAACGAAACCATTTGAACAAAGTGATGGCGTTGCTTATTTTGTCAATTATTTAATCGAAAAGAATTTTTACGGCGGCCATGACGAAGATGTAGAATATCAAGAAGTATTTAATACAGGTTTTATCGGTGTAGTATTCGCTGATTTATGTAGTATAGATCGCTTTAATTTCGAGTTTGAAATGGGTATGCTAACGAAATTAATGAAAGATATGATTATTCCGGTTAAAGAACTCTTTTTACGCCACAATGTACCGGCTTACATCTCCACTTCTCATTTAGAAGAACAAAACAAATTAGGTTTCGTTTTATCTGTAAAACCGTATGATGAACGTGCAGAAGCAGATTTATATTTTGAAGCGTATTTAAAAGAGCGCGGGTTATTTATTGGTGATGAAGAAGATGATATTGATAAGATTGTTATTAGAAAAACAGCTGAATTACGATAGAAAAGCGCAGGATGCTGATCCTGCGCTTTTTAAGTTACGTTAAACACTATAATCTTTTGAATGAATTTCTAAATTTAACTTATTTGCTAAAATTTTATTCAAAATAAAAAATACAATCCCCCCTGCAATAGGAAGCGTGTAGGCTGGAATGAAATTTAATAATAGTCCTGATATTGCAAGTGCTATTGGCTGCATTATTTTACCTAAGCTTAATCCAATACTAAGAACTCTTCCTCTATATTCTTCAGGAATCTCATTTTGCATGAAATACATTAAAGGAATATCAATTTGTGCTATCATAAATCCTAAAAAGAACATAATCATGCAATACGTAGTAACATATACCAAATTATTTACTACAATAGGTTTAAATAAAACAGGTATTCCTGAAACTATCATAAAAATTGCCAACATAAAACTTATTTTTTTCAATAGATAAGAATAAGAAAAACAATCAGTTATCTTTTTTACTAATATTGCACCAACTATCATACCT
>NZ_JBEUTW010000468.1:0-5917 GCF_040492675.1 Bacillus sp. AP50 | reverse complement strand
TATTTACATCGAAGCATTAAAGAGATTACATTTTGATAGTAATAATGACGTAATATATCCAATGGAAAACCTTCAAAAAGAAAAGGTAAGCAATGTTATAAAAGAGTGGATGGAGAAACAAGTCATATTAAAAGGGAATACTAAAAACAAGGAATTACTTAAAGTGGAGAATTTATCATTTTCATACTCTAATAAACAAAAAGTATTAGAAAATGTAAACCTTTCAATATATGAAGGAGAAATTGTGGCACTGTTAGGACATAATGGAGCAGGGAAATCAACATTAGCTCATAGTCTTATAGGCATAAACAAAATGAAAAATGGGAAAATCTTGTTAAAAGGTGAAGATATTAGTTCTTGGTCTATTCGTAAACGTGGGGAAATCATATCTTACGTGATGCAAAATCCAAATCATATGATTACACAGCCTACTGTTTTTGAAGAAGTTTCATTTACATTAACATTACATAATTTTTCTAAGGAAGAAATTAAGAATAGAGTAGAAGGAACTTTAAAAATTTGTGGTTTATATCCATTTCGTAATTGGCCAATTCAAGCACTAAGCTATGGGCAAAAAAAGAGATTAACAATCGCATCTGTATTAACAACAAATCCTAAACTTATCATATTAGATGAACCGACAGCGGGACAAGATTATTATCACTATAAACAATTTATGGCTTTTATTAAAAACCTAGCTAAAAAGGGAATTTCATTTGTTTTTATCACTCACGATATGAATCTCGCGCTAGAATATACAGACCGTGCAGTAGTTCTACATGAAGGGAAAATTATTGCGGATAATACAGTGTTTGATGTATTAGGCGATCAAGAAACGTTACAAAGAGCCAACTTAAGAGAGAGTTCTTTAACCAAGCTTGTTAAATTTAGTGGGATTGCATGTCCAGAAAAATTTATGGAGCTTTATTTAGACAGTAATAGGAGGGAGGAAGGTGCATAGTACATATTTTCATCGTATGGATGGGGTAGTGAAATTGTTTTTATTTATTTTTTGTATGACGCTTACTTTTTTGTTTTTTGATTTTCGGGTGTTGCTAATATTATTTATTATTGGGTGTATCGGTCTCAGCATTGCTAAAATTCCATTTCGTAAAATTTTAATTGTTTTTAGTGTCATATTTACATTTAGTTTATTAAACTCTGTCATGATTTTATTGATTACACCAACTCATGGATCTGAATTAACTGAATCATATACCGCGTTTTTACATGTTGGATATGCAACGATTACATATGAAACATTATTTTATGCAGCTACACTTTCATTAAAGTATTTTACGTTATTACCATTTACACTTCTTTTTATTTACACGACAGATCCAAGTGAATTTGTAAGTAACTTAAGTAAACTTGGTATTCATTATAAGATTACTTATGCAATAAATATTGCACTACGTTATATTCCTGACATCCAGTCTGAGTATAAAATTATTAAACACGCGCAAGAAGCGAGAGGAGTGGCTTTTGAAAAAGGAGAAGCAAGTTTATGGGTTCGTATGAAGAACCGTGTTTTAATTTTCTGGCCACTAATCATTCATTCTCTAGAAAGAATAGATACGGTTTCAAATGCAATGGATTTAAGAGGATTTGGAAAGAAGGATAAACGTACATGGTTTTATACAAGTAAGGCGAAACGTGAAGATTTCATCGCTTTATTTGCCGGTATTTTCATATTTATTGTTGCGGTATATTTAAAATTAAACGTATTTCAAAACTTTTGGTATCCATTTTAAAGCACTCTTTAAACGAGTGCTTTTACTTATTTTTATGTAGACATGCTCAAAAAAGGGATATACACATAATGTATAATACGAACCAGTTAAAATGATCAACTACCTATTAGTTTTCAAACCAAAAGGAGGAGAAAATATGAGTTACGGTGGTTCTTGTGGTTTTGGTGGAGGTTTCGCTTTATTAGTTGTGTTATTCATTTTATTAATCATCGTTGGAGCTTCTTGCTTCTGCTAAAAACTATTGGAAAAGACACTCATATAGAGTGTCTTTTCTTTCGTGCAAAATGATTCCTGACAATAGCCAACTGTATAAAGTATACGGTATACTTTTGCCTCATTAGACATATAAAAATGTTGGAGGGATGTTATGAAACTAGTAGGGAAGCACATTTATATTCGGCTTTATAAAACTGATGATGCCAACGAGTTAGCTAACTTACATATTAGAAATCGCGAATTTTTTCAACGAGTTTGTCCATTGCTCCCAGAAGTTTTTTATACAGAAGAACATCAAAAAATACGTCTTGAACAAGCTCTAAAAAAGACAGCTGAAGGGCAAGTATACCCTTTTGGAATCTTTTTAAGAGAAAATGATAAGCTTATCGGAGACATTTCATTAACTCAAATTGTTAGGGGGGACCTCCAAAGCTGTTATACGGGATTTACTTTAGATAAGGAGCATAATGCAAAGGGCTATACAACAGAGGCTCTTCAACTTGTTGTAGATTTTGCTTTTAGGGAATTAAAGCTAAATAGAATTGAAGCAGGAGCGATGCTTGATAATATAGCATCTATTCGTGTATTAGAAAAAGTGGGGTTTAAAAAAGAAGGTATAGCGAAAGAAAATATAAGGATTAATGGCAAATGGACAGATCATCAAATATTAGCTATTATCAATAGTTTGGATGTGTAAGCTTATTTTGATTCCAATAAAGATAATCATGTAACTCTTCAAACTCTACCAACAGTTTTATAGAGACCTTTACAATTTTCGGATCAGAAACTAACCTTACAAGTCTTGAAATTCCACCTAACTCTACAATTACTCTATTTGAAAATTTTACAACTAACCACACTAAGACTCTTATTCGTTTTAGTTTTAGCTTTGTATTTGCTGCGTTCGTCACATTGACTAGTAGACCATTTAAATCCACAACTCCACAAACAATTAGATTAACACCAGGGAGATACAAGGACTTTCTTATTTGAGGATGTTAAATGCCACTTCAGTTAACGCCTCATCAAGGCCATTATTTATCCAACAAACAACATATATTTGTTGTGATAAATCAAATTCATATTACTGTGAGAATAGTGACTATGGTTAGTATTAGTTATTAAAGAGAGCTTTGGCTCTTTTTTTATTTTCTTTCGACATAATATGACAATATATGAATTAATAGTTTGGTATTATTATCTAGAAATCTTACATTTATCTACAAATTATTATTGTATTTTTAGATTTTTAAATGTAAAATATTTCAATGTAAATACATACCATTTAGGGGGATAAAGAAATTTATGAAAAAATTATTAGCTTCAGCAACAGCGGTAACACTATTAACAGTGGGGTACAGTTCTTCTGCATTTGCAGCTAAGAGTCCTAATGATACAAAAAACTGTGGCCATTTTAAAAGTCAACAAGATGCTCAAGCATTCTGGGATCAAAATGGATATGGTGTTGGAAATGATCCACACCGTTTAGATAATGATAAAGACGGCATTCCATGTGAAGATTATAAATATCCAAAGAGCACAAATACTACAACAGAAAATAAAGAAACTACTAAACCTCAAGAACAACCTAAACAAGAAAATACTAAACAAGAACCTGTTAAACAAGAAAACACTAAGCAAGAGAATTCAAAACAAAATAACCAAACAACAAATACTACACAAGAACAAACTAAGCCTCAAACAACTGCAAAAGAAACAAAGAAAAATACTAATACAGTTGTGAAAAAAGAAACGAAAAAACAAGGTGAAAAATTACCTAATACAGCATCAAACGGTGTTACAATGATGTTAGCAAGCTTAGGATTAGCATTAGCTGGTTCTGTATTAATGTTCCGTCGTAAAAAGACAAACGCATAAAATAGTTCCTTAAAACGGCAGGAGAAATCCTGTCGTTTTCAAATGGAGTGATAAAAGTGAATAAAAAACAATGGATAGGCTTATGTTTAACTGTTATTGGACTTACTATCTTTTCCTATTATTTTCTAGAATGGTATAGTGCTAGACAATCAGCAGAGTCGTTAACAACTAACGAGGCTAAACAATATGAGACCTCCACACCTTCTAAAGAAAATGAAACGCAAAACATCAATCAAACAGAGACAGAGATAAAGACTGACACTTCATTACAAGAAAAACCTGTACAAATTCCTGCTTCAAAGGTAAACCATCAGTTAGGAGATAAAGTAGCATATTTAATTATCCCTAAAATACAAAAGAAATACTCTATATATTGGGGAGCTGATGATAAAGTACTAAAAAAGGGTGTAGGTATGTTTGTTAGTGACTTAACTACTACACCATCCGGAAATGGTCATACAGTTTTAAGTGGACATAGAGATACTGTTTTTACCGAGCTTGGTCAATTAAAGGAAAATGACCAACTTATCGTGGAATATGAAAATAAAACATATACATATGAAATTAACAAGCATTGGATAACAGATTCAGAAGATCGAACAGTTATTGTAGAAAAAAGTGAGCCAACATTAACATTAACAACTTGTTATCCTTTTGACTATATAGGAGACGCTCCAGATCGGTACATAATTGAATTATCTCTACTTTCCATTCGGTAAGAATGAGAGCCCAAAAATTAAAGTGGTTTAAATAGGAAGAAGGCACCTTTAGGTGTCTTTTTTTATGAATAAGAAGTACAGCCAAGATGCGAGGAAAAATAGGTTATAAGACGGAATTTTAGCCTGAAAATTCTAAACTATCTTTTTTATTTCCTTTCGACATAATATGACAATATCTTTATATATAGTTTGTTATTATTAGCTTGGCAATCTTATATTTTACATAATTGGAGGAACAAACGTGGGAAAAATATTCAAATTTGGATGCCTAGGCATTATAGCTTTATTTGTAATCGGAATAATTGCTATGGTCGCTGGTGGTGGAGACACAACTGAAAAAACTTCAACAGACACTAAAGCAGTATCAAAAGAAGGTGTATCTTCTGATGTAAAAATCGCTGTAGGATCTATGGAAACAGTAGATTCTGTGGGTAATGAATATACAAAAGAACAAGCACAAGGTGTCTTTAAAATTTTAGAAGTTACACTTACTAATAATCAAAAAGACGCTATCACTGTTGATGCTAATAGTTTTAAATTAGTAGATAGCAAAGGTCGTGAATTCACATATTCAACACAAGGTCAAACATCTTTTGACTTAGCTAATGGTGGGAAAACTGACTTCTTCTTAAAACAATTGAATCCTGGTCTAACACAGACAGGTAAAATTGTATTTGATATACCAAAAGATGCTGAAGGTCTTTTCTTAAAAGCAAGTGGCGGTATGACAGGTAAAGAAATTAATTTAAAAGTTGAATAGTTGAAGGCACTCGAAAGAGTGCTTTTATTCTTTCTCAATAACCAAAATTATTTAACGTGGGAAAATAATGCTCGGATTGGTATCTAATGCCATATTACGACGGTTCAAATCGTAAGAAGACACTTTTGAGTGTCTTTTCTTTTGTACATTATATCTATTACGTGCTCATTAATTTTTTATGTCAAATGTACATAAAAAAGAAGAGATGCGCTAACATCACTTCTAGTAATTGCTACCGTCAGGATGGTAGTTATATCATTTATTTTTACGAAACCTACCCTTTTGCTTCCGATGGCAACGGGGATTGTTTTTTGTTATCTTTTTTCTAAAGTTTGTTTCCTAAAAACATACGCAGAAACTTCACTTACAATTGCTTTCACAAATTCTTTTAGAAGCTCAAACAAAAAATCTATAGATATATTCTCTCCCCCTTTTCTTTCAAATAGAAAGAAGGAATAAATAATCACCCTCACAATATACAGTTAATTCTACTTTATCATACTAGTACAATCTCACCTATATAAAAAAGACCACCATTTGTGAAGTGCACCCCAATTGTTAGGCTGTGTCTAACAATTGGGGTGCACTTC
>NZ_JBEUTW010000467.1:0-3694 GCF_040492675.1 Bacillus sp. AP50 | reverse complement strand
GCATATGTATTGACCAGAAAGTCATTAATACTTATCATTTAATAATGTTAAATATTAATTTGCATAATATAATAAAAGTAATGAAGAAATTACAAAAAATATCGCTTAAATAAGGAGGGATATGAATTATTCAGTGGTAATTTCATGGGAAAAGGAGATTATGTATGAAATCATTTCGTAAGTTATTACAGTATTTAAAACCATACATGTTCTTCGCTATTATTGGACCGCTATTTATGGTACTTGAGGTTGCGATGGACTTAATTCAACCGACTATTATGCAACATATCATTGATGTTGGGATTGCAAATCGGGATTTAAATTATGTAATAAAAATGGGGCTTCTTATGATAGGAGCAGCAGCACTCGGTTTAGTTGGAGGGCTTGGGTGTATGATGTATTCTACAAAAGCAGCTGTTAATTTCGCTACTGACATACGAAAAGATGTGTTTGCGAAAATAGAAACATTTTCTAGTAATAATCGTGATTCATTTGGAACAGGTAAATTATTAACGATCGTGACGAATGATATCACTTCCATTCAATCAGCAATGACAATGACATTACGTGTTCTCGTTCGTGGTCCGCTGTTATTTATGGGAAGTATAATTATTGTTTTTGTAACAGCAAGAGAGTTATTTCCAATATTACTTGTAGTTGTTCCGATTTTATTACTTGCGATTATTTTAATTGCAAGTAAAGCAAGTGGTACATTTAAAAAGGTGCAAGAGGCATTGGACAAAGTGAATACAAAGTTACAAGAAAATTTATCTGGTGTACGTGTTATAAAAGCGTATGTAAGACAAAAATATGAAATCGCTCAATTCGGAAGTGTAAATACAAATTTAACGAAGATAAATATTCGAGCTGTGCAACTTATTTCTTTAATGATGCCAATCATTATGCTAGTTGTAAGTGGCGGGATTGTCGCAACATTATGGATTGGTGGAGAAAAAGTATTCAATGGAACGCTTCAAGTAGGAGCGATTTTGGCATTTATTAATTACTTGAATATCATTTTAATGTCACTTATGTCGATTAGCATGGTATTTATTCAAATTGCGCGAGCTTTTCCATCTGCGGATCGTGTACAGCAAGTGTTAAATACCGAGGTTGATATTATAAGCGCAGCTAATGCAATCGAACCTGAGAAAATCGAGGGGAATATCGAATTTAAAAATGTTAGTTATAGCTATACGAAAAATAATGAATACGTTTTAAAAGATATTTCGTTTAGCATACAAAAAGGTGAAAAAGTAGGGATTATTGGATCAACTGGAAGTGGTAAATCTACCTTAGCGAAACTGTTACCACGTCTATATGATGTGGATCAAGGTGAAATATGTATAGATGGAATAGATGTTAAAACATATGATTTGCAAAAACTCCGTGCTTCAATAGGGTTTGTACCTCAGAAGGCTTTGTTGTTCTCAGGTAGTATAGAAGAGAATTTACGTTATGGTAAAGAAAATGCAACACATGATGAGCTGGAAGTAGCAGCTGCATCAGCTTGTGCGACTGAGTTTATTAATAAGCTGGAAGAATCTTATCAATATAATTTAACACAAGGTGCGACAAATCTATCAGGTGGACAAAAACAACGTGTATCAATTGCAAGGGCACTTGTGAGAAAACCACCGATTCTCATATTAGATGATTCTACATCAGCAGTTGATGCAAAATCAGAGGCTACTATTCAAACAGCTTTAAAAACAAAATATAAAGGCACAACGACATTATTAATCGCGTCCAAAATTTCTTCCATAATGGATGCGGATAAAATACTTGTATTAGATAATGGTGAATTAGTTGGCAATGGTACACATGAACAATTGTTAGAACGAAGTGAGGTTTATCAGGAAATTTATCTTTCCCAAGGTGGTAATTTGCATAAAGAAGGTGGGGAAGAACATGCGTAATTTTCAAGGGCAATTTGCTAATAAAGGTGGACGAAACACACCGAAGATGGGAAAAGCTAAAAATGCCCAAGGAACTGTAATGCGGATATGGAACTATATGGGCTATCAAAAAGCTGCTCTAATGTTTGTTATATTTCTAGTCGTTGTTACTACTTTACTTGGATTATTAGGTCCCTATTTTATGGGAGTCATTATAGATCAATATATTGTACCGAAAGATTTAAGTGGTACAGCAAGAATGTGTATGTTACTTATCGCGATTTACGGTGTAACTGTACTTTTAACATGGTTACAAACATTTGTCATGATTAACGTTGCATTAAAAACAATTCAAAAAATACGACAAGATATTTTTGAGAAAATCCAAACGCTTTCTTTACGGTTCTTTGATGTGCGTTCTCAAGGTGATTTAATGAGCCGTGTGACAAATGATATAGATAATTTGAACCAAGCTTTGACACAAAGTGTTGTACAAATTATTTCATCAGCGCTAACTTTTATAGGTGTAACGATTGCGATGTTCGCCTTAAATTGGATTTTAGCAATTGTAACTTTAATTACAGTACCTATTATGTTTTACGTTACAAAAAAACTAGTTGCATATAGTGGTAAAAACTTTGCGAAGCGTCAAAAAGATTTAGGTGAATTAAATGGATTTATTGAGGAAGCAATTACAGGTGCGGATGTTACGACGTTGTATGGAAAAGAAAAAGAAACTGTACAAAATTTCAATAAAATTAATGAACAGCTAAGAGTTTCAGCTACGAAGGCTGATACATTTTCAGCTTTTATTTTTCCAAGTATGAACTTTATTAATAACTTAGGTATGGGGCTTGTCATTGGGACTGGATCAGTTATGGTCTTAAACGGAATGACAACAGTAGGTGTTATTGCGGCTTTTATTAATTATTCTCGTCAATTCTCAAGACCGTTAAGTCAATTTGCGACTTTAATGAATACAATTCAAGCGGCAGTTGCTGGTGGAGAACGTGTTTTTGAGATTATGGATGAGGTACCAGAAATTCAAAATAAAAAAGACGCATTTGTTGTACAAAATTTACAAGGGCATGTTGCACTTGAGAATGTTTCATTTGGCTATGCAGAGAATAAAACGATTTTAAAAGAAGTGAGTCTTAAAGCGCAGCCAGGAGAGACAATTGCTTTAGTTGGCCCGACTGGATCAGGGAAAACAACAATCATTAATTTGTTAACTCGCTTTTACGATATACAGCAAGGACAAATTCATATTGATGGAAAAGATATAAAAGATTATGATATTAATTCTTTACGAAGTAAAATAGGAGTAGTTTTACAGGATACGTATTTATTCGCTGGTTCGATTATGGATAATATCCGTTATGGACGCTTAGATGCTACTGATGAAGAAGTTATCACTGCAGCTAAGGCAGCATCTGCACATTCTTTTATTAAGCATTTGCCAAATCAATATGAAACAGAAATTGCTTCAGAAGGATCGAATTTAAGTCAAGGACAGAAACAACTTCTTGCGATTGCACGAGCAATTTTAGCAGATGCAGATATATTAATTCTCGATGAAGCGACATCTAATATTGACACAAGAACAGAATTACAAATACAAGCAGGGCTAAATAATTTAATGAGAGGTCGCACAAGTTTTGTGATCGCTCACCGACTTAAAACAATTGAAAAAGCAGATCAAATCCTTGTTATAAAGGATGGAAGAATTTTAGAAAGAGGGAATCATGAGTCTCTTATGGAAGATAGAGGGTTTTATTTTGATCTGTATACGAGTC
>NZ_JBEUTW010000466.1:0-3526 GCF_040492675.1 Bacillus sp. AP50 | reverse complement strand
TTACATATAGAGAAGGAATGTAACTCTCTTCTATCGAATTTTTATATAACAAAAATAATTAGGTGGTGCTTTACTATGAAATTAGCTGTCATTGGTGGCGGTGATTTACAAGATTCAAATCACTTGCCTATTAATGAACGCCTTATAGAATTAACAAATAAACAGTATCCAAAAGTATTGTTTATTCCAACGGCTAGTCATGATGATGAAAGCTATATAAAATTATTTTTAGACACGTTTGAAAAACAATTACATTGTGAAGTACAAATTTTACGCATTACAACAGATTCACCTTCTAAGTATGAAATAGAGGAGATGATTCATTCAGCCGATTTAATTTATCTAGGTGGCGGAAACTATATTCACATGCTTACGCAATGGAAAGAACATAGACTTGATAAAAAATTATTATTGGCTCTGCAACAAGGAACACTTATTGCTGGTTATAGCGCTGGTGCTATGTGTTGGTTCACGTCTAGTATCCGATCAGATTATGAAGGTTCTGGTTACATAGAGAGTAACGGATGGGGTATTGTTAATAAAAGATTTTGTCCACATTATAATCAATTAAACAGAATGAACGCCTTCCATTCCTTTTTACAAAATCATCAAGGGAATATAGAAGGAATTGCACTGGAGGATAATTGCGCTTTATATATTACAGAGGAATCCTTTGAGATTATCGGTGAATCAGAAAAAGCGTGGGAGTTTTATATGAGTGATAAAACTCTCATTAGACAACATTTTGATATAACTTTAAAAAGCTATTTGTAAACCTGCACTTAAGAAAAAATGTCCCTAAGTCTAATAACTTAGGGACATTTTTTCTATTTAACTAACTAATCGTGTAATTCGTTTCTTTTGCCATGAAAGCTTATAATATGCATACTGCAATAGTAAGCTGACAATAAATGCTGCTGGATACCCAATCCAGATACCTTCTATTCCAAGACTTGTATGGTAAGAAAGATAATATGCTACGGGTACTTCTACAAGCCAAATTGAAACAACTCCAATAACAGTTGGCCAAAGTACTGTACCGCTCGCTCGCATTGTCGCACTAATAATTTGTGCATGACCGAAAATTAAATAACTCCATAACGTAATCATAACTAAGCTATGAGCAATTTCAATTGTAGTTTGACTCGTTAAAAATAGTGATAAAATGTCTCTTGAGAATAAATAAATAAGAGATATTAACACACCACCGATGACGTAGTTCATAATAATTCCGGCCTTCACAACTTTCTGCAATCGATCAAATTGATTCGCCCCAATTGATTGTGCTGCAAAAATAGAAACTGTAATACCAAGGCTAACTGCTGGCATTTGTACATAACTTGCAACTTGATTCACAACGCCGTAAGCAGCTGTTGCATCCGAACCGTAACGATTTACAAATGCGATTACGGCAATCTCAGATAATGAAACTAATATCATATTTATACTTGCCGGTATACCGAGCCTTAGCAATAGCTTTAATAACTCCCCATCCATTCGAAGGTATTTTCTAACCGTTCCATCTAGTTGTAATGGGTGATTTTTCTTCTTTAAATACACAAGCATGACAATAAACGTAATAACTGTAGATATAACAGATGCATAGGCTGCTCCATACACATCTAATTTCGGAGCTCCTAACCATCCAAAAATAAGAACTGGTAATAAAATCATATTTAGTGCTGTACTTACAATTAAAAAGTAAAATGGCGTTTTAGAATCTCCTGTACCTCTCATAAATGTTGTATATGCGAAATATAAAAATAATACTGGCATCGATATAAATAAAATCCGTGCATAATGTACACTTATTTCAATAATATTTTCTGGTGTTCCCATTAGACGCATAATATCCATCGCAAAAATACTTCCTATTATCGCCAACACAACTCCAATAATAAAGGTAAATGTCAGCGTCGTACCAACGATAGCTTTTAAACGATCTTCGTTTTTAGCACCAAACGCCTGACCAATTAAAATAGAGCTTCCTGAACCGATACCAATTACAAATGAAACGAGCAAGAAAAATAATGGGAAGAATGCTGATATAGCCGCTAAATCATTAACTCCAAGCCATCTTCCTACTACTACCATACCAAATAATTGTCCAACTGATTGTAGTACATTACTTAATAATAACGGTACTAAAAACATCGACATCGATTTCCAAATCGGTTTACTCTCACTTTCCAACTTATGTGACTCCGCACCTTCTTTATTGTTATCTGCAGGTGGTTTCAAATTTCATTTCTCCTTTTATTAAACATCTATTTTCAATCTCTATCTCTTTGTATAGTTGTTATAATACTGTGCTTCTATTCATTTTCTTTTCGTATGATTATAACTTCACCCAATATTGACTTCCATCGGCTGTTCGATCTAAAAATCCATATTCGATTAAATATCTTCTTAATGTTACAAAATCAGGGTATACATTTTCTATCACTGTATTTACTTCTTTTTCAGTATACTTTTTATTACTATCAAACTTCTTCACTAAATGGCGCAATATAATTAATTTACGCTTTTGTTTCTTCGGAAATTTAGAGAGAGGTCCATCTAACCCTTCTGTAAAATGAGCTTTTAATACTTCATCATTTTCTTCTTCCGTAATATTGTATCGATCATCTACCATCGTTGCTGTTCTATGAATTGGCACAAATTTCGTTTGTACTTTTGATTTTTCTTCTGATAATTCCATTAGCGCTAAAAATACTTTTGCTTGTTTCATTTTCTCTCGCAGTGTAAATCGATGATTACGAATTGTTGATGTACTTCCGCCATCCATCTCTTTTACAATTTCTTTATCATTCAGTCCCATATAGAAAAACTGAACCATTTTCTTTTGTAAATCCGTTAATCCAGTAAATTTCTTATCCATATTTAGCAAATAATCAAACATAGACGTATGCTCATTTTGAATATGCAATTGGACGAACTTCTCTGCTTCATACAAAACTTGATTATCTTGATAAATAACACCTTTAATAAATGTTTCACCACAAGCTAAGCAAATGTACCCCTCTTTTTCTTCATCAAACACATACCCTTTCTTTAATTCCTCTATTGACGCATCCCAAAACTTCTCTGAAATATCGCTCATACTAAACACTCCTTCAAAATGTTTATTTAAAAACCAAACAAATCGCTATATCGTTTATTATTACTTCATCATCTTATCACAACACAAACAAACATTTCAACGTTTCGTTTGCCCATTTTATAAACTTTTATAAAAACATCTATCGAAAGGATTTAATACAACGAAAAGCGAATATGTTTATACAAATTCATTTTATAGGATGTAAAATAGAACATGAATATTCTTCAAGACCCTTGGTTTACCGTTAAGTAAATTGCACAGAACGCATATGCGATTAGTGAATATGGAACTGGTATTCACTCATTACAAAACTTCAGTATTCAATTTTAACTACAAAAAAGATGTTTTCGTATAAGAAAACATCCTTTACTTTTTATATATTCTATTTACAGTCTCTACTAAAACCTTACTTGCTTGTACAAA
>NZ_JBEUTW010000465.1:0-10509 GCF_040492675.1 Bacillus sp. AP50 | reverse complement strand
ATTTTGTATTGCACGTAAGAAAGCAAGCTTTATTTCTTACATGTTCGAATTGTATATTATTTTTAATCATATTATCTATTTTTTAAATTAGCGTTTATAAAAATACATTGTTCTTCCATTAAATAATTGTAACTCTCCTTCTAATTTCTTCGCTAAAAAACGGCAAAATTCATTTGCTTTCCCTTTGTCACCAAATGTTGCATTAGGTGGTAAAGAAACTTGGATGAAAGATTGTTCATTTTCTATACCAACACCAATATAAATTGAGTCATACCGGTCGTGAGTGGATTGAAGTTTTAATGTTGTTGTAGATGTATCTAAAATTTCATAAGGAAAAGCGGTATTTGTATACGTGTAATTAATTTGGGCACCAGTTTTAGAAGTAACTGTTTTATAATAATGAAAAAGTTGTTTTATATCATCTATTGAAACTGATTGTTGGTTGGATTTCGGTACAAGCGTAATAAAGGCGTGTTGCATATAAGTTCCCCCTAGCTTAGTAGAATACTATCATTCTACATCCTACTGAATTTTTTGACAATTAAAAGGAGTATTACATGTTTTGTTTAATATACTATTAATGAAACGTGATGTAGAAAGGTGGAAACCAATGTTTGAAAAATTGTATGATGAGCATGAAAGTGTGAAGGTACGATTTTTAGGGTTTATGACACATGATACACGTTATGATTTTGGTGTTATTTATACAAATATGTTTTTTGGAAAGCCGCTCATTGTTTGTATGCAAACAGGAAGGTCTACTTTACTCGGACGAGATGATGTAGAGAATGTTCAATATATACAGGAGATTTTTAAATTAGGATCAGAAGAGGAAGCAAAGGAGTTAGCTCAGTTTTTCAAATTTCTAGTTCCGTCAACTTCTTTACATGCGGAATATGAAGAATAATTAATGTGAAACAGTCGTACTTATAAATATGGCTGTTTTTTTATTTTAATATCGCATACTAATTTAAATTAAAAATATTTAATGTGTTATACTAAAAACCTATTGACGTAAAAAGTATAACATATTAAAATAAAGACAGAAAGTTAAGCGGTTACAAAAAGTTTTTGGGATTATAAACTTAGGGGGAAATGAAAAATGGGAACAATCGTATGTCAAGATTGTGAAGGTACAATTGCACACTTCGAAGATGAGAAAGTAACGGTACTTTACGGGAAATGTGGATCTTGCGGATGTGATCACACAGAGCATACAAAAGCCCAATAATTGATAGGAAATGGACAGCTAAAAGTTTTTAGGACCATAAACTTAGGGGGAAATGAAAATGGGAACAATCGTATGCCAAGTATGTGAAGGAACAATCGGACATTTTGAAGATGAGAAAACGACGGTACTTTACGGAAAATTTGGAACAAATTGTGACTGTGCTAGAAAAGATAATGCGAAAGCTTAATGATAAATAAATAGATTACTATTAAAACTCAGGGGGAAATGAAAATGGGAACAATCGTATGCCAAGTATGTGAAGGAACAATTGGACATTTTGAAGATGAAAAATCAACAGTACTATACGGGAAATGTGGATCTCATTGCGAATGTGACCATAAAGAACATACAAAAGCTTAATAATAAGAAAAAGCGCCTACATGTGTAGGCGCTTTTTTAATAAATTGTAGTTGTATGACCAACTGTTGCAACGATTGCATCATCTCTAATTGGAATAAAGCTTATGGATGTCTGTGGTGTACTAGAAGAAGCATATTGGCTCATTATACGGCTATCGATACGGGTAATAGTATCGGTCAAGAAAGCTGAAATAAAAGCGTAAGGGACTCTTCGTTCATTTAATGAATAAATAATTTCTTCTTTTGTTTTTACACCCACGCCATGTCCGTAAAAAAAGAAATTTCCTAAATAGATTGTGTTTTCTCCTTGCCACTCAATCGTAGCTGGATTCACTTGTGGGTTTTTAAAGTAAACGAGGTCACCTGGAACAAGATCGCCACCGTTTTTTGTTATGAGCCTTAGATCTTGATCGTAGTCCCATGTATAAAGTAAAAGATTTGCAAATAGACGATTGAAAGTTTCTTCCTCATACAATGATAGTAAAGCTTTATAAAAAATAATGATCATAGCGGTTGCGCATTCAGTTCCATATAGTTTTCCATTTTTAAAAATATCTTGTATGGCAATAGAAGATGGTATGTTTGGAAGAAGCTCGAATCCTCCAAGGGATGTTCTTTTCCAATACTGGGGGTTGCAAAAGGATTGTTGAAATGTGCGAAACTGAAATCCACTTTGAAAAAGCTCTAGTGCAGAGATAATAATATTAACTCGTAAATTGAGATCAAAGCTGAGTTCATCAGCTGTTCGGAAGGAATAAACTTCTTGATTTCCTGCCATTATTGATAAAATTTGTTGTTTCTCTGCTGCAAATGGCTCATATTCATTTGTAATATAAGGATGTACAATAGAACGGCCTATTACAATCATAATAGTATCCCCACCTATACGTTACATTCTTAAGTATCGTATGAAGAAAAGGAAAAAAGGTGAAAAAAAAGCCTATCAACTGATAGGCTTGTACTCTTTAATAACACGTAATGTTTGTAATGTCATATCTTCAGGACCTTGTACAGGTAAACCTGCTTCTAAGTTTTTCCGAATATACTCTAAGTTTTCTTGTGTAATAATTTCCCCCGGAGTAAAGATTGGAATCCCTGGCGGATAAACCATAACAAAATCAGCTATAATACGACCCGCTGCATTTTCAAATGGGATGACTTCTGTTTCCGAATAAAAAGCATCTCGAGGAGAAAGTGCTAGCACTGGAATTTCTGGAATCTCTACTTGTACTTGAACACCTTTATCTGCCCTATTTCTAAATGTTGCTGCTAAATCGTGTAAAGCTGCAATAAGTGTATTTGTATCACTTTCTGTATCTCCCAAAGTGATAAGACATAGTATGTTGTATAGATCTGAGAGTTCTACTTCAATGTTATATTGCTCTCTAAGCCATACTTCAGCTTGGTGGCCGGTAATACCTAAATCTTTTACAGATACAATTATCTTTGTAGGATCATAGTTAAAGGTAGCATCTGTACCTAACATTTCTTTTCCAGGACAGTAAAGATGCTCAATAGAATTTATAGCATCACGAACATGCTCAGCTAATTGTATTGTTTGTTCTATGAGTGCTGTTCCTTCTGTAGCAAGACGTTTTCTCGCAACATCAAGGGATGCTAACAAGATGTAAGAAGTTGATGTAGTTGTAAGCATGCTAATAATAGATTGGACATGCTTTACATTCACTAAGCCTTCTTTCACATTAAGAATAGAACTTTGAGTTAAAGAGCCTCCTAACTTGTGAACACTTGTTGCTGCCATATCCGCACCAGCTTGCATCGCTGACATAGGTAATTCATCGTGAAAATGAATATGAACACCATGAGCCTCGTCGACTAGTACAGGGGTGTCATAAGAATGTGCTAATTGTACAATCTGTTCTAAGTCTGCAGCAAACCCAAAGTACGTTGGGTTAATAACAAGTAAGCCCTTTGCATCTGAGTGCTCTTCAAGTGCTTTTTTGACAGATTGAATTGTGATTCCATGAGAAATACCGAGCTTCGGATCGATTTCAGGATGCATGAAAATCGGTTTTGCACCTGAGAAAATAATAGCTGACATTACTGATTTATGCACGTTTCGTGGTACTAGGATTTTGTCACCAGGACCGCAAACGCTCATCACCATTGTCATAATAGCGCCACTTGTACCTTGAATAGAAAAGAAAGTATGATCTGCACCGAATGCAGCGGCTGCTAAATCCTGTGCTTCTTTAATCATACCTTTTGGATGATGTAAATCATCGAGTGGCGCAATATTAATTAAATCAATTGCTAATGCATTATGCCCAATAAATTCGCGAAATGTAGGATCCATGCCCTGTCCTTTTTTATGACCAGGAATATGGAATTGAATTGGATTTCGCTTACTGTGCTCAACTAAAGCGGTAAACAATGGTGTTTCGTATTGGGACAATCTATACACCCCTTCTTCTTCATAATATTTAGTGTAATTTGTTTTATATAATCCTGCTCTAAAAAAGTGTAGCCTTTTTTAGAATAAGGCTTGTTTTTCTGCCATTCAAAAAATCGTTTTTGAGATGGTAGCTTCACTTTATTTTCTATAAAACAAAAGCATTATATCACCAATAATTATAGATGTATAGAAAAAAATGTTTTTAAGGTGAGTATGTTTAATAGTTAGCCTCAACTAATGAATAGAGGAAGACAATTCCATTAAAATGAATAAATAGTGTATAATGCAGAGTGGCTATAATGAAGAATAAAATATTCTCTTTAAGATAGCATAATGAAACAAGAAGAAATGATAAATGAGGTGCGAAATGGAATATCAATATCCGTTAGATTATGATTGGTCAAATGAGGAAATGGTTACAATTGTTAAGTTTTATGAAGCGATTGAGAAAGCTTATGAAAAAGGGATTATAAGAGAAGAGTTAATGGGTTTATATCGTCGTTTTAAAGAGATTGTTCCATCGAAAGCAGAAGAAAAGAAAATTGATAAAGAATTTCAAGAAGTAAGTGGATACTCTATATATCGTGCTATTCAAAGGGCAAAAGAAGTCGAAGAACAAAAGCTCGTAAAAATGTAAAAAATATTTTGAAAAATAAAAACTGAAGTGATATAATGTGATAACAACTAAAAACGGACAATATAAATTGTCCGTTTTCTACTATCGATTACACAGTGCATATAAAGGAAGGAGTGATTGCATCGTAGATTCAATCTTAGCAAGGAATTGTTCGTTGGTCATTGCTGAAAACTCCTCTGGTGATATATGAATACCAACTAATAATTCTGCTTTTTTTACAGTAGCTAATCGTTCAATCATCTTTTGTAAGTCTTCGGTTTCAAGTGTTTTATGTAATTTCACACTTGGTTTAGTATGGTCAATGGACCAAACGAAGTCATTTGGAATATTTGTTTTTAAATCATTTAAATGTTCTAAGAAGGCATGAGCCGTCTCAACTTTTTGTGGACACTCATAGATTAAACCAAAGTATATGAAGGCATGAGTACCCCATAAGCCGATTTGGAAATGCGGTAGCATTTTATATCCTCGTTTATTTGTTGAAAAAGCAACCCAAGTATCGTTTGGTGGATTGACTTTGCGGCGTGCGTGTTTTGCAACATGATAAAAAAAGTTCTCATCAGTTTGTTTGGATAAGTATTCTGCAAATTGTTCCCCTAAAGCTTCTAGCTTAGGATGAATGTTCGTTTTAATTGCACTCATTCGTTCTTCGAGACCATCAACTGTAAAGACATCAAAATCAGTTGACTTGAATGTTTGTATTGTCATGATTGTTCCTCCAACTCCTATTTTGCTTTTATTTTAGCATAGCTTGTACTATTCATAAAAAAAACAGCACAAAAAAATTTAAATAAAAAAATATAATTTTGTTGCATAGATGATTTATCCAACATAGTATAGTATAAAACAAAAAATCAGAAAATTGAATTAATTCTAGTCCGAGGGCAGACGAATATTGGGAGGAGGCAAATAATATGAGACAGGTGATTAATGCGTTAAAGAGAACAGATGCTGAAAAGAGAATACCGGTGCTACGTTTGGAGCTAGATTATGAATTAGCAACTTTATATGATGCGATGATGGAAGATGACAAACAGAAAAAAGAAGAGTGTGTACAAAAGTTAGAAGTGTTAAGACTTGAAATGATTCGTTTAGAAGCGTAATAATAGTATATGTATAAAAAATTAGTTGGTGCGAACCTTATAAAGGGTTCGTTTTTTCTGTGAACAGTATAGATCGGAGTGTTTAAACATGCAAGAAGTATGGAAAGACATTGATGCACACGCCAAACGGTGGATTCGGGATGCAGGAGAGCATTTAATGGCATCAATGAAAAAAGCACTTATTATAGAAACAAAATCAAATGCAGCTGACTTAGTTACAAATATGGACCGAGAGATAGAACAGTTTTTAATTGGGAAAATTAAAGAAACATTCCCGAATCATAATATTTTAGGAGAAGAGGGTTATGGAGACGAGATAACGTCTTCTGACGGGGTTGTTTGGTTAATTGATCCAATTGACGGCACGATGAACTTTGTTCATCAAAAAAGAAATTTTGCGATTTCAATTGGGATTTATGAGAACGGTATCGGAAAGATTGGACTTATATATGATCCAGTGCATGATGAACTATATCATGCAGTCAAGGGATCTGGAGCTTTTTGTAATGATATATCAATTCCTCCACTGAAAAAAGGAACTGTAGAGCAAGGTATTGTAGCTTTAAATGCGATATGGCTTACAGATAATCCATTGCTTAATATGGAAAGTATGATGGCACTTGTTAAGAAAGCAAGAGGCACAAGATCATATGGCTGTGCAGCGTTAGAGATGGTATACGTTGCAACAGGAAGAATAGATGCATATGTAACGCCGAGATTATCACCATGGGATTTTGGCGGAGGAAAGATAATTGTAGAAGAAGTTGGAGGTAAGGTGACGACATTCTCTGGAGCGCCACTTTCTATCATAGAGAAGAGCAGTGTGTTAGTTGCAAAACCAGGAGTGTATGAAGAAGTGTTATCGTTTATATGAGAGCAACAAAAAAAGTAAGAGGCTGTGTATAAGCTTCTTACTTTTTAGCGTTATTGTGATTTGCGCATTTTTCTTTTTGTTACAAAACCGTATCCAACTGTAACAAATGTGCCGATAATGCAAATAATAATACCGATTGGACTATTTTCAGCAATCATAATGCCGATACCGATTAAGAAAATAACACCGATAATTGCAGTTAATAAAAAGCGATATTGAATGTGTTCCATTTCTTCACCCTCCAATCTCATTTTACTTTCACAAAAGTAAGAATACAACTATATTTTCATTCTTGCTTTTATTTTAATTGCTATTGTATCCCCTTCGCTCTTATAATAGAGAAGGATTAAAAAGACATTAGGAGTTGGACATGTTGAAAAAACGACAAGATTTACGTAATATAGCAATTATTGCCCACGTTGACCATGGTAAAACAACACTTGTTGACCAGTTATTACGTCAAGCGGGGACTTTCCGTGCGAACGAACACGTTGAAGAACGCGCAATGGATTCAAATGATCTAGAAAGAGAACGCGGTATTACAATTTTAGCGAAAAATACAGCGATTCACTATGAAGATAAAAGAATTAACATTTTAGATACACCTGGTCACGCTGACTTCGGTGGAGAAGTAGAACGTATCATGAAAATGGTTGATGGTGTTTTACTTGTTGTTGATGCATATGAAGGTTGTATGCCACAAACACGATTTGTTTTAAAGAAAGCTCTTGAGCAAAACTTAACTCCAATCGTAGTTGTAAACAAAATTGACCGTGACTTCGCTCGTCCAGATGAAGTAGTTGATGAAGTAATCGACTTATTCATTGAGCTTGGTGCAAACGAAGATCAATTAGAGTTCCCAGTTGTATTTGCATCAGCAATGAACGGAACAGCAAGCTTAGATTCAAACCCAGCAAATCAAGAAGAGAATATGAAATCATTATTCGATACAATTATCGAACATATTCCAGCACCAATTGATAACAGCGAAGAGCCACTTCAATTCCAAGTAGCACTTCTTGATTACAACGACTACGTTGGACGTATTGGAGTTGGTCGCGTATTCCGCGGTACAATGAAGGTTGGACAACAAGTTGCTTTAATGAAAGTAGACGGAAGCGTGAAGCAATTCCGCGTAACGAAATTATTCGGTTACATGGGATTAAAACGTCAAGAAATTGAAGAAGCAAAAGCAGGGGACTTAGTAGCCGTTTCTGGTATGGAAGACATTAACGTAGGTGAAACAGTATGTCCAGTTGAACATCAAGATGCATTACCATTATTACGTATTGATGAGCCAACACTACAAATGACGTTCCTTGTAAATAACAGCCCATTTGCAGGTCGTGAAGGTAAATACATTACATCTCGTAAAATTGAAGAGCGTCTTCGTTCACAATTAGAAACAGATGTAAGTTTACGTGTAGATAATACAGATTCTCCTGATGCGTGGATCGTATCTGGACGTGGGGAACTACATTTATCTATCTTAATTGAAAACATGCGTCGTGAAGGTTATGAATTACAAGTATCTAAGCCAGAAGTAATCATTAAAGAAGTTGATGGCGTAAGATGTGAGCCTGTAGAGCGTGTACAAATTGATGTACCTGAAGAATACACTGGTTCTATTATGGAATCTATGGGTGCACGTAAAGGTGAAATGTTAGATATGGTGAATAACGGAAACGGTCAAGTTCGCCTTACTTTCATGGTTCCAGCACGTGGTTTAATTGGTTACACAACAGAATTCTTAACATTAACTCGTGGTTACGGTATTTTAAACCATACATTCGATTGCTACCAACCAGTACACGCTGGACAAGTTGGTGGACGTCGTCAAGGTGTTCTAGTTTCACTTGAAACAGGAAAAGCATCACAATACGGTATTATGCAAGTTGAAGACCGTGGTGTAATCTTCGTTGAACCAGGTACAGAAGTATATGCTGGTATGATTGTAGGAGAACACACTCGTGAGAACGACTTAACAGTTAACGTTGTGAAAATGAAACAACAAACTAACATTCGTTCTGCGACGAAAGATCAAACTTCAACAATGAAGAAACCACGCCTAATGACTTTAGAAGAATCATTAGAGTACTTAAACGATGACGAGTTCTGTGAAGTAACTCCAGAATCAATTCGTCTACGTAAAAAGATTCTTGATAAGAGTGAGCGCGAAAGAGCTGCTAAGAAAAAGAAATCTGTTGAAGCGTAAAAATAAAAAAACAACGCCCTTTATAAAGGGCGTTGTTTTTTTATTTTGTTTATTTTTTAGAATATTTACTCATTTTTGTGGACAGTATTTTTTTTGCGAGTTACTCTTGTATTAAGTGTATAAAGAAAATTGCATTTTACTGCTAGGGGGGAAGAGTGTGTTAGAAAGGATGTCTTTTTTTGCAAAATTGTGTAAGGTAGATGAAAATCCAGAGTTAGGAATGTGGTTACTTTATGGGACGATTATTATATTAAGTGCTCTCGTTTATAATTTAGGATTTGCTAGAAAGTTGTCTGTACTAAAAAATATTGTGATATACATATCATTAGCAATTGGATGCACAGTATTAACCTTTTTTGCTGTGTTTTTACCTGTTGGAGAAGGACTTGTTGTAGCGGCAATTGTACTTGGAATTTATAGATTGCGTTTGCGTCAAGCGAAACAACAAAAAGCAGGATAAGGAAGGGGAGTTTTCATGCGTTCAGTACAAGATGCACTATATAATTGGTTAACAATTAAAACAGTTGCGGAAGCACGCCCAGATGATAGTGCTGCAAAAGAAACATATTTGTTATTTCAAAATATGATATATGAAGAACATAAATTAAGAAATGTGGAAGTCGAAAAGAACGAGGAAATGTATTTAATTACATATGAAATGAATGGAGAACGGAAATCTGCAAGGTTTCCGTTAGAAGCCATTGATTGTTTTTTGGATCAGATGAATCGTGAACCAGAAAAATATAAATAAGTCCTTATCTATATGAGTAAGGACTTATTTACATTTTACCAATCATCTTCGATTTTTTTATCACGATATAATCGGAAATTACCACTTGCATGACGTTCCATTGTACGCTCTGCAATTCGTTCCGAACATTCCATGCACATATATGTATGAATAGGGCGATTACGCAGTTTTTTTGCCATAGGATTTTCATCATCTAACATATCTTTTTTATCACAAATCATACATTTGACTCTCATTTCGTCACCTCAATACGAATTCTATCAGTATAAGTATATCATGGAAGTATAATGTTTTTGAATAATAGTGGGAAAAAATAATATTTTCGCAATTCAAAAAATAAGTTATGATAAGGATATACCAAGTATGTTTGGAGGTGAAAATATGGCGAATGTAGTAGAGCCTACCTTAACAGAGGATTTAGTACAAACGTTGCGTAAAGAGTGTATTGTTATGATAGCAACGACAGATTTCGAAAAGCAAGTTCCTAACGTAAGTGCTATTTCTTGGGTGTATGCAGTGAGTAAAACTAGTATTCGATTTGCAGTAGATCAACGTTCACGTATTGTGGAAAATATACGGCATAATACAGGTGTGGTATTGACTATAATGGCGAATGAATCCGTATTTTCTATAAGTGGTGCAGGTGAAATTTTGACAGATAGAATGGAAGGTATTTCTCTAAAATTAACTGTAATAGAAGTAAATGTGCAAGAAGTGCGTGATGTTATGTTTTATGGAGCAAAACTTGCAATTGAACCAACATATGAAAAAACATATGATCTTCGGGCAGCGAAAAAGCTGGATAATGAAGTGTTAGTAGGGATAAGAGAATTATAAAGATGCTAAATAGGAAATTCGTTTATTCACTTTTGTAATCGGTTATTGTGATTTAACGTTAATAATTATAATAAAAAGTAATATAT
>NZ_JBEUTW010000464.1:0-1000 GCF_040492675.1 Bacillus sp. AP50 | reverse complement strand
ATTGATAATAATATTTTCGGATATAAATTAGATTTTAAATAATAAAAATACAATTCGTTTAATCTGTTCATTTTAAACGAATTGTATTATGATGACGAATATTTTTTTATAACTAGTTTGCTACAGCGATTGCTTCGATTTCAATTAATAAGTTATCGTTAATTAACTTTCTAACTTCTACAGCTGAACTTGCTGGTGGATTATTAGTGTCAATGTATTGATCTCGAATATTTCTCACAATGGCCATTTGAGAAATATCTGTTAAGAAAAATGTTAATTTGACTACATCATTAAATTTTAATTCCGAAGTTTCCAATGCACTTTTAATATTTTCGAATACTTGTCGCGTTTGTGTAGCTAAATCGTCAATTCCAACTATTTGACCGTCAGTGTTAATCGCTACTTGTCCAGATATGTAAATTGTTCGTTTAGCGTTTGTAACTTCGACTACATGCGAGTATCCAAAAGTTGGTGGCATCGTTTCTGGATTGATAAATTTCTTTTGCAAGGCTCTTCTCCCCTTTAAACATTTCATTTTCTTAATGTTAGGTTTTGATTTCAGATTATCCTCTATTTACTAATAATTATTTATCGATTTAGCTGCTACATTTGTAAAAGTGTATTAGCACTTTAATTTAAAGTTATTGATGGATTATGTACGTTTGATTTTTTTTGTGCTTGTTATAATTACACCTTGTTTTATTAATTCTTCAGTTACTTTTGTATAGAAAAAGTGATACCACCAGATAAAAAACTCTTCATAAGTAATTTCTTTTGAGTATCTGCTGCTGGCAAAGTATTCTTTTAAAGATTTATCGTTTTCATTAAACAATAAGACTAAATCTTTACTGATCCAAGATGAAGCATTACAAGTAAATATTGAAGTTTCGTTCCTTTTATTTTTATAGATGGCGAATTATCTCCAGAGAAAATCATTTTAGCTTCATAAGCTGTATGTAATATATTCTCCGGAATATTATTAGTAAACACTTCATAACCC
>NZ_JBEUTW010000463.1:0-1787 GCF_040492675.1 Bacillus sp. AP50 | reverse complement strand
CTCTTAATTGTTCTTTCCAAAAAGGATTATCTATCATTCTTTATGAATAACATCATTACATTGATCTTTTTTTCGAGAGTACAATTCCTTTATATAATTGAACTGTAATCAAGTAATAAATCGAGTAAATTACTACAAAAATAACAAGTGGTAAACCAAATACGAGAGTACAGATTGAGTAAAATAGGACTAAACATGTTCATACCAAATAATATATGAGTAATCCCGACAATTGCTGGGAATAAAAATATGAAGTATAACTCTTTATAGATTGAGTTTGTTAATAATTCTCGGCGGACAACAATTTTACGAAACGTTTGATAACGTGCCACATCTTTTGATGCTCCCGACAGAACTTTAAACATTAAGCAACTTGCTTTAAACATTAAGCAACTTGCCATCGTTGCTAAAAATGCAACTCCAACGAAGAACCCCATAAACATTAGTCCGCTAGCAAAATCATGACTCACAATATTGTGACGAAAAACCGGGAAAATAATAATAACTAGTTACTATTATTATTTATTTGTCACTTTTAAAGCATCTAACACTATCTTGGTTGCTTCTGCAATAAGCTTATCATCGTATTTAGCATCCTCTTTATCATGATTAGAAAGTATCGCAAGAACAATTGGTTTTTTATTTGGTGGCCAAATAATTGCGATATCATTTCTGGTTCCATAAGATCCCGAGCCAGTCTTATCAGCTACTTCCCATCCTCCTGGAACTCCGGCACGAATTAAGTTGTCTCCGGTAGTATTCCTTTTCATCCAATCTATTAATAAATCCCGTTTCTCAGTTGAAAGTACATCTCCTAGCGTAAAAGCCTGAAGACTAGTAGCTAATGCCTTTGGGGTACTAGTATCACGTACGTCTCCTGGAGGCACTTCGTTTAATTCTGGTTCAAAACGTTCAGGATTTGTAACGGTGTCTCCTACTTCTCTTAGTGATTTTTTGAATTCACTAGGTCCACCTAATTGTTTAAGAATAAGATTTTGTGCAGTATTATCACTATATCGAAGAGAAGCATCTGCAAGCTCTTTCAGGGTCATACCACTATCAACATACTTTTCTGTAATTGGATTGTAATTAACAAGATCTTCACGGGTATACAAAACTCTTTGATTTAGATCTTCTATTGATTTCTTTTGTAAAAGTACTCCCACAGCTAAAGCTTTGTGGGTAGATGCGTATGCAAACCGTTCATCTGATTGATAAGTAACGGTTTGATTCGTATCAGTGTCCAATGCATAAATACCGAGTTTAGCATCAAATTCTTTTTCAAGTTTAACAAAAGAATCATTACCAGTAATTTCTTGTTTGATTTGATTTGTTTGTTTCGTTTGTTTAGGTAATTCAGATTGAGTATTACCATCGGAACAGCCTATAAGCGTTGCACATGAAAGAAATACTACAGGTACCATCTTTTTGTAATGTAAAATGTTAAAAAACTTGTTTAAGACTATCATACATTTTCAACCTCTTTCAAGAATATATGTTTTTTTAGGTGTTATACATATCGATACAATTAAAGAGTGTATCGGATATCACTCTCTTGCATCTCACTTTTCATAAAATGAGTGAACTATCATGAACCCCTGTTTTATACGTATACTTAATAGACAACCTAAATAACAAGTTTGTTCCATTTTTATCAGTAGTCGTATCTAGAAACCTAAAAAAGTCCATTTAGAAAATCTAAATGGACTTTTTCACTCATATAATCCTATCTATAGTTAAACGAATAAGATTAAATAAATTTAATTTTTCTTATTTTATCTAATAAA
>NZ_JBEUTW010000462.1:0-1358 GCF_040492675.1 Bacillus sp. AP50 | reverse complement strand
GATTTGTGTAAAGGGAATTTTATGAAATATAAACAAGCCAGAGAATAGGGAGTGTTTACATGGAAAATAGTATACGCTACACAAGTGAACACCCTACAGATTTTAATGGATTATTATCCTTATACGAATCTTTAGGATGGAATTCTCTTAAATTAACGGTTAACGAGTTAGAACGAATGTGTAAGCAAAGTTGGTATGCAATTTATGTTTTTGATGATAAGAGGTTAGTAGGGATGGGGCGTGTCATATCAGATGGAGTCATAACAGGCATTATTTGTGGAGTTGGTGTATTGCCAAAATATCAGTCTAGTGGCATCGGAAAAGAAATAGTGAAACGATTAATCCAGCACTGTGAACAAAACAAGGTTATTCCACAACTTATGTGTGTAGAAAAATTGCAATCTTACTATGAATCTATAGGGTTTGAAGCATTCTCTATTGGGATGACAAAACATATTATAAGATAGAGGTGCTTTATCCTGCTATTTGTCGGGTAGTAAAACCCCACGGATTAAAGTTTCACTTTATATTTTCAGTTTACTTGTACATATTTTCAAACTTCAACATAAAGGAGAATGGCTGTATGGAGATTGCTAAAGGAGTAGAAATGTTACAACTTGAATTTCAAGAATTTGTTATTCATCCAATTCTTTTATGGAATGATGAAATGGCAGTATTAATAGATACGGGTTTCCCAGGACAAATTGAAGATATACAAGTAAAGATGGAAAAGGTTGGGGTATCATTTGATAAGTTAAAAGTCGTGATTTTGACGCATCAGGATATTGATCATATAGGTAGTCTGCCAGAATTGTTGCAGCGCTGTCGAAGTAATATTAAAGTTTATGCGCACGAACTAGATAAGCCATATATCGAGGGGGATTTACCTTTATTGAAGGACGGAAATGTAGAGAACCGCCCAAAAGGAAAAGTGAGTGATACTGTGATTGACGGGCAAGAACTTCCGTATTGTGGTGGAATACTAATTCTTCATACTCCAGGGCATACTCCGGGTCATATTAGTTTATATTTGAAACAAAGCAAAATTCTTATTGCAGGAGACTCTATGTATAGTGTGAATGGGATGTTAGGAGGAATTCACGCCCCAACAACTATAAATATTAAGGAAGCACAGCAGTCTTTGAAGAAGTATTTAAATTTACATATTGAATCTGTAGTTTGTTACCATGGGGGATTTAGTAAGGGGAATATAAATGTTCAACTTCAAAATTTGTAAAAGTTAAAGTGAAATTTTTTGTTAAACAGCATTGAAGTATAATCTGATTATTAGTATATAAATAAATTATAAAAGAGCATGTTTGAAAAAAATCAAACATGCTCTTTTATTAAAGCAAATC
>NZ_JBEUTW010000461.1:0-1592 GCF_040492675.1 Bacillus sp. AP50 | reverse complement strand
CAAATTAAACTACGCTTTACCTATTTACTTATATATTTTAGAAAAACAATAATAATCCCCCACCATTTGGTAAGGGGATTAACTAAACCTACTAAAAAGCATTTAATAGTCTGTTTTATTTAATTGGAGAAGGAAATCTTGCTGCTTCAAAATGTGCCCCATCTTCTAAAGGACTTAAAACCCCATCTATACTACTTTGTGCATAAATCTCAACTTCATCCCCTGCATTCAATTGAACAATCGTCGAAACACTTACGACATTTCCAAAACTTATTGGACCAAAAAAGTCATTATCTATAGCTATCGCTGCGTTTCCATTCACACGAATTTCTACACGCGCTCTATAATTTAAAGTTGGATCGTTTGGAAAGAAACCAATCGTTCCAATAATAGAATATACACCTTTAGTCTTCGGCATAAAAATAGATGTTGCTGGATTATACTCATTCGCTAAATCAAATTGTTCATTTTGAAATAACACTTTCACAAAAGTATTAGCAGGAACATTTTGATTCACAGTATTTCTAGCTCTAAATGCCGATGCTCTAACAAGATTGTCCTTGTTATCATGACACTTACTAGTGTTCTTACAACAATCATGATGCTTATCTTTATACTCCTTACAATACTTACAGTAGTAATAACAAGACATACGAATTCCCCTTTCAAACTTATTACTACATATTATGTAAGATTGATTTATAAGGTTTGGACTAGCTATTTTTATTATTCATAAGGGCGCTATTAATCTGCACCCTTATTTATATGCACCACTTCATTCCTTACTAGTTATAAGTTGTATATAGTTCCATATGGAATAGTAAGAAAAGAACTTCCGTACGGTGTAACATGATGTACTGGGTAAAAATACTCTACGGATGAGTAATATGGTTGTACTCCTTGCTGCTGCATTTGCATTTGTTGTTGCATTTGCAATGCTTGTTGAATAGCTTGGACTGTACTTTGTGCTCCACTATACGTTATAGACGTACCATACGCTGGTCGTATGCCAGCTTCAGAATTAAAATATGAATAAAACATGATCTTCAACTCACTTCCGTATAATTTATTACAAATTATATTATGATTCTTTATTTCAGTAGGTACTATAAGCTAGTCCGCTCGCTTATATTCAAATGACAAAATAAAACAGTAGCTGCTAGACTACTTTGAATTCTTCTTATTACCAAATGAAATGATATACATATTCTCCGGTTACACGCTCATCGATTCCAGCAACCCTAACGAACCTAAGTAAATCCGCCCCTTGAAGAAAATATATCGACATCGTAACCGGTACTTGTGACCACATGAATTGAAAAAGCTCATTCACCCTCTGATTCGTCGTAACGATTAAATCATTTACAGGTCCATGATTCCATGCAGAGGTTTGAACTGAAGTGAAAGAAAGGTCTTTCCCATTAACCACTATTCTTGCCACGCTTTGAGTTATGTCCACAATACTCCCCTCCAACATTACAAAAATTGGACCTTTTTTAGTTCATATTATTATAAATATTCTTGACTGTAATAAATGTTTAAGGCAAATCCCTAATAAAGTGAAACTTTAATCAGTGGGGGTCTTACTGCCC